>NZ_JBWZCG010000038.1:0-30558 GCF_059383415.1 Pseudarthrobacter sp. RHLT1-30-1 | reverse complement strand
CCCGCCACGCCGATCGAGGAGGCGATTTTGCTTCCCGAACTCACGGCAGCATAATCAAATAACTGACCTGCACGGTGTCGAGAAAACTCCACCACTCAGCGGGACGTAACCCGTTATTCAGCGAGACAGGTAACCCGGCGTTCCGACCCAATCCACAAACTACCCGGTGGGCACATACCTTGCCTCCATCAAAGTGATGCGGACATGGGCCACTGAACTGTCCTCCGCCGAGCGCACCGTGGGTGCTGACGAGATAGAAAGGTGGGCGTTCGGTGCCGGGGAGGGATGGCGGAAGCGCCAGGTACCTTAGAGTTCTTTCGGCGCAAACAAATGCGCTGACATGCGCTCATGCTCCTAGCGCGTTAGACCCTTCTGAGCCTGTTTGGCAGTCCCAGGCACGCCGCTTGTCTTGCGCGCCTTGGGTGCCGCTTTCCCCTGCTTCAACGTCACCGCTGCCGTCGGCGGAGTCGCCTGGTCCCGGTCTGCGATGAGTCGGGCCTCCACGGCTTCCCTGTCTCCAACATGGTCGAGGCTCTTTGCGAGGGCTTCCCGACATTCTGCTGAATCGTAAGTCGCAGCAGCTTCGTCAGTTAGCTGTTCGGGCCGGGTGTTGTCGGCATCGACGCTTTCCCGCTGGGCTGCGTCGGCGCGTTCGGCTTCCGTGAAAAGCTGTGAAGCTTGAATATTTTCCGCCGCTACTGCTGTCCGTTCTTCCTGAGCATGGGTCTTTGCACGTGCCGCTTCATTGGCTGCAGCCGCACCGTCCGCACCTGTCCCCAGGGCGTCGACGTCGATCCCGTAGCGTTGCTGTACCTGCTCGCGGATGGCGCCGGCCGCAGAGCGCGCCATGGGGTCATGGCCCTTCCACGCCGTGGCGGTTTGGTGGACGCGGACGATGTCTTCTGCTTTGGCGTTGTCCCACCAGCGGGCATCCAGTGCCGGTGCGAGCTGTGCGCGTGCGGCTGCGCGTTCGCCCTCGAGGCGGGCCCTCAGTTCGCGTCCTATCTGGTCCTCACCCGCAGCGGCTTCACGCGCTGACCTTTCTCGTGCCCGGGCCAGTTCCTCTCCGATTCGTCCCGCCGCCGTCAGGCCCGTGCGGAGCATCGTTTCTACAACCTCGTCCAGTCCGTCTGATTCGCTCATGCTCTACTTTCCAGGTGCTATCGCTCAATGTCCGGGCGGTCGTTTCCGGTCCGGGTCGTTGTGGGCGTTCTTGGGCGTCCGTACTTGGGGGGCAGGACAGATCCCGGCTTGCTCATTGGCGCCAGCCCTCCGAGCGCGCGACGTACCGTTTGGGCCAGCTCGGCATCCACTGCCGACACAGGGGTAACTTTCGCTGATTCCCGCCCTACCGCAGTCAGAGGTGGCTCTGCCGGCACCGGTGGTAGGGCGTTGGTCACCATCACCAGTTGCGTACGGACCATGGCATTAATCTGCCGTGACCGGCGAAGGTCGTTTGTTCGCCTGGTGCATGTCGTGGATGGCCTTGGAGACGTTGAGCAGCTGCCGCAGCAAGATTTGCCTGGGCGGCAGTTCCGGATCCCGTTGTGGCGGATATCAGCAGCAGGGAAGCTCCGCGGGCGGACGGCCCGACAGTCCTAACTGGCTTGACCGGGTACCGGCGCAGCTGGGCTGTCTGGGACAGTTCTGTCGCGCTCGCAGCCAACGGGCCCGGTACGGTTTTGGTGGCAGTGGACCATGCGGCGAAAGCGCCGGCGGTTTCCCGGGCGACGTGCGCCCAGGTTGCGTGATCATCCAATGGTACGGAGCGCAAGGTTTCGCGCAGCTGGGCGACCTCGTTGCTGTAACGCTCCCAGTGTTGGGGGTCCGGTTCGTGGGCTTCACGGCCGACAGTGACGGGGCGGCGGCCGCGTGCTGCAGCTTCCCATTCGGTTGCGGCTTCGCCTGTGGACTGAGGGGTGTCCGTCAGGACGTCGAGAGTATCGACGCCGGGGGATCCGGCAGATGCTGCGCACCCGGCTCCCCGGCTACATGGTTCCCGGCTATTTGAAGAGCTTGAGTCCAGGCCCATGATGGCCAGCGGCAAGGTGGACCGAAAGCTTCTGCCGCAACCGACGCACCGGCACAGCCTGGCAGGCAACGGCTCCTACACTGCCCCGGCTACGGAGGCCGAGCAGGCCCTGGCGGAACAGCTGGGCGCCGACTCATTGCTGATGGCGCACTTCAGCGCCCGCCTCAGAAAAGAAACCGGGCTGCCGCCGGCGGCCATGCAGGACATCTATCAGCACCCCAACGGTGCGCCAGCTGGCCGAGTGCCTCCAGGCCCGCCGCATCGAGACGGCACTGGTCCCGGCTACGCCCGCGGTTGGCCTTGCACCCCCGGCCCCGCTGCCCCGGGCCAGCTCCTTCCAATACTTCCTCTGCGGCGCCATACAACTGCTGGTTTTCCTAAGCTACTCCACGTACGCCGCCTGGCTGCTGGTGTTCGGCTTCGAATGGGTGACAGGGGGAGCCACACCCCTTGAGATGTGGTTGCGATCCGTGGGCTTCGGAGCCGCCACCTTCCTAGTCCTGTCCCTGACTCCTATTCTCGTGAAATGGGTCCTGGTGGGGGGTGGAAACCCGGGCTGATTCCCATCTGGAGCATGGCTTACGTGCGCTTTTGGGCCGTCAGGCTTTTGACCCGGGCCAATCCGCTCGTGCTGTTTTGCAGGATCACCAATTTACGTGCTGTACCTGTGGCTGCTCGGGGCAAAGATCGGCAAAGGGGTCGTGATCTTCTCCCGGACGGTGCCGGTGTGCACGGACCTGCTGACCACAGGCGACAACACCGTCACCTACAAAAACTCCTTCTAGCTCTGCTACCGGGCCCGCCCGGGCGTCCTGGAAATGGGGCCGGTGACTCTGGGCCGGAACGTCCTTGTGTCGGAGACGACGACTCTTGACATCGGCACGTCGATGGGGAACGACACGCAGTGGGGCCACTCCTCGGCACTGCAGACCGGGCAGGCGGTACCCAACGGACAAAGCTGGCACGGGTCCCCCGCCGAGCGCACCAGTACCCAGTACCGGCGGGTACCCGACGCGAACTGCAGCACCCGCCGCCGAGTGATGTTCAGCCTGCTCCAATTGTTCAACCGCCTTGTCCTCGTCGTCCCGGTTGGTGTCCTCGGGCTGGCCGCGCTGCTGCCGTCCTACCTGGACACCGGACACCTGCAGCTGGGTGCCTTCGAGTTCTTTGTCGACACAGCGGCCTTTGCACTGATTTTATTCATCGTCGGGCTGATAGGCGGGCTGATCTTTGTCGTCAGCGTTCCGCGGCTGCTGAACCTCTTCCTCACGCCTGACAAGGTCTATCCGCTCTACGGGGTGCACTTTTCCCTGCAGCGGATGATGTCCGGGATCTCCAACGTCCCCATTTATAAGAGCCTCTTCGGCGACAGCTCCTACATCGTGCACTACCTGCAGGCACTGGGCTACGACCTCGGCAAGGTGGTGCAGACGGGATCAAACTTCGGTCCGGCCGTGGGCCACGAGTCACCGTTCCTGAGCAACGTCGGATCGGGAACCATGGCCTCTGACGGTCTGAACATGATGAACGCCGAATTCACCAGTACTTCGTTCCGCCTTTCACGTGGCAGCGTCGCCGGCCGCAACTTCCTCGGGAACAACATCAACTTCCCGATCGGAGCCCGCGTGGGGGAGAACTGCCTGCTCGGTACCAAGGTGATGGTGCCGATCGACGGCCCGGTCCGGTCCGACGTGGGCCGGCTGGGATCACCTCCGTTCGAGATCCCCCGGTCGGTGCAGCGTGACGCCCAGTTTGATGAAGCGAAGCTTGAGGAGGCGAAGAACCGCCTCCTCCCGGCAAAGAACCGGTACAACATCGGGACCATGGCCCTGTTCCCTGCCACACGCTGGTTCCTGCTGTATGTCGGCGCGCTCACTGGCGCGGTTGCCGTCACCGCGCACGGCTACATCGGCGTGCTGGCAATTGCCGCCGCCATGCTCGGCTTCAGGCTGTTCAGCAGTTCTACTCCATCCTGGTTGAGCGCTCCGTCATGGGGTTCCGCCGGCTGAAGCCCGAATATTGTTCCATCTACGACCACTATTTCTGGCAGCACCAACGGCTCTGGAAACTGTTGACCGGTGCGCCCTTCGGAGGAACACCGTATAAGTCGATGTTCTGGAGAATGTTGGGCGTCAAAGTCGGCAAGCGGCTCTACGACCTCGGCGCCGGCATAATAGAAAAAAACTCGTGACCATCGGTGATGACTGCGCACTCAACGAGGGATCGCTCATCCAGGGCCATTCCATGGAAGACGGAACGTTCAAGTCCGACCGCACTGTCGTGGGCAATCGCTGCAACCTGGGCGTCACAGCCTTCGTGCACTACAGGGGTCACGATGCACGACGGGTCGACGCTCGAGGCCGACGCGTTTCTGATGAAAGGCGCAGATATCCCGGAAAACGCCACGTACGTCGGCAACCCGGCACGCGAGGTGAGCTCACCGCGGTCCCAGCGCCCGGCCCCTCGCGCCGGCGGACCCCGCCACCGCGCAGCGACGGCAAGCGCCAGGAGGCCCCTGCTGTTGGCCGGGGCGGCGCACGGCACCCGTGCCCCGCGCCGCCACAAAGCAGTCCGGATCTGAGAAGAAGCCACGGACCAGCGACTGTTAGTGGGAACCCGAGGGGACCCGTGCGCCGTCGGGAACGTCATAGGGAAGGTCATCGGGGTCGGCCCCGGGGGCAGCGCGGCGGCCCCGGAGACGGGCTCCGGCGGGACCCGGGCCGGCACTGGCGCCGTCACCCGCACCCGGCCCGGCCTTGGCCAGGGCCTTCCGCTCGCGGCGCCCCTCCACCAGGCGGTACAGCACCGGCACCAGGATAAGGGTGAGTGCGGTGGAGGAGATCAGCCCGCCGATTACCACAATCGCCAGCGGCTGCGAGATGAAGCCACCGCCGCCGGTCAGGCCCAGCGCCATCGGCGTCAGGGCGAAAACGGTGGCCAGCGCGGTCATCAGGATCGGCCGGAGGCGCTGCCGGGCACCGTGGGTGATCGCGTCCGCCACGCTCATGCCGGGTTCGCCGTTCCGCGGCTGGCGGTACTGGTTGATCAGGTCGATCAGCACAATGGCGTTCGTCACCACAATGCCGACGAGCATCAGCATGCCGATCAGCGAGGGCAGGCCCAGTGGCACCCCGGTGACGAGCAGCAGGCCGACGGCGCCGGTGGCCGCGAAGGGCACCGAGACCAGCAGGATCAGCGGCTGGATGAGCGACTTGAACGCGGCCACCATAATCACGTAGACGATCGCGATGGCAGCCAGCAGGGCGAGGCCCAGCTGGGCGAACGACTCGGCCTGCTGGGTCGTGGCGCCGCCGATTTCGGCAGTGACGCCGGGCGGCAGCTGGACAGTTTTGAGCCGGGCCTGCACTTCGGTGCTGACCGCACCGAGGTTGGCGCCCGACGGCGTGACGGAGACGCGGGCGGTCCGCTGGCCGTTGCTGGCGGTAATCGAGACGGGAACGTCGACCTGCTCCACGGCGGCGATGCTGGCCAGCGGCACGGGACCGGCCGCCGTCGGCAGCGGGGTCTGCCGGACGGCGTCGATGCTGGTGAAGCGGGTGCCCTCACCGATGCGGACGGGATAATCGTTGGTGTCGATGCGTACGGTGCCGGCCGGGATGGGGCTGATGGTCGAGGCGAGCACGCCGGCCACCTGTTCCTCGCTCAGGCCGGCGGCGACGGCTTTGGCACGGTCCACTTTGACCTGGACGACCGGCTGGCTGGCGGCCAGGTTGGTGGCTACCTCGGAGGAGCCGGGGACGCCGTCCATTGCCTGGACCATGGCGTCGCTCGCGGTCCGCAGGTCGGCCGTGGTGGCGGCCTTGAGCGTGATGTCCACGGTCGAGGATGTGCCGAAGCCGCCCTGCTGCGAGCCCACGGTGATCCTGCCGGAATCGGGGATCCGGGCAAGTTCGCTGCGGACGGTGTCCTTGAGTTTGCCCTGGTTTGCCTTGTCCTCGGTGACGACGGTGAAGCTGGAGTTCGAGGCTCCGGCCGACAGTAGCGCGGAGAAGCCGGTCTGCGCGCTGCCCGTGGTGGCCTGGACGTCCTTCACGCCGTCGATTTTGAGCAGCACTTGCTCGACCTTCCCGGCCGCGGCGCTGGCTTCGGCCAGGCTGGTGCCGGCGGGGAGCGCCTGCCGAACGGTCATGCTGTTTTCGCCGGAGCTGCCCAGCAGGTCCGTGGCCAGCAGCGGAGTCATGGCGGCGGTGCCGCCGAGGACCAGCAGGGCCGCGACCAGCGTCACCACCGGGTGTTTTTGGGTTTTGGTCAGGATGGGGACGTAGCCGCGCTGCAGCACGGTGCGTTGCTCCGCCTCGGATGCCTTCGCCGCGATCACCCGCGCAGAGGCTTGCTGGGCTGGGCCGGGATTGCCGGCGGGATTGCGGAGGAACCAGTACGCCAGCACCGGAACGATGGTCAAAGAGACCAGCAGCGAGGACAGCAGCGCGATGGTGACCGTCAGCGCGAACGGCCGGAACAGCTCGCCGGCCAGTCCGGCCACAAAGGCGATCGGCAGGAAGACGGCCACGGTGGTGAGGGTCGACGCCGTGATGGCACCGGCGACTTCGCGGATGGACGTCTGGATCGCGGTGATCTTCGCCTCCCCGTAGCTCAGGTGCCGCTTGATGTTCTCGATCACGACGATGGAGTCGTCCACGACGCGCCCGATCGCGATCGTCAGCGCGCCAAGGGTCAGAAGGTTCAGCGAGTAGCCGGTGGCCGAGAGCCCGATGAACGTGATCAGCAGCGAGAGCGGGATGGACACCGCCGTCACCAGGGTGGCGCGGACGGACATCAGGAACAGCAGGATCACCGCAACGGCGAAGCCCAGGCCCAGCAGGCCTTCCGTCGTGAGGTCCTTGATGGACTTCTCGATGAACGGCGCCTGGTCGAAGATTGGTGTGAACCGGGCGTTGGCGCCGAGTTCGGCCTCAAGCTCGGGGATGGAGGCCTTCACCGCGTGCGAGATGCCGACGGTGTCACCTTCGGGCTTCTTCGTGACGGACAGGGCGAGGGTTTCCTTGCCGTTGGTCCGGGTGATCGAGGTGCGGGCGTCTTCGGTGATACTGACGTCTGCGACGCCGCCGATGGTGGCGGCGTTTTTGGCGCCGCCCAGCGGGAGCGCCTTGATGGCGTCGAGCGAATCGACCGGGCTGCCGATCTGCAGCGAAAGTGTCTTGCCCTGCTCTTCGATGGTGCCGGCCGGAACGAGTGCCCCGTTGTTCTTCAGCGCCTCGCTGATGGACTGGATGCTCGCTCCGGAGTCGGCCATGGCCGCGGGCCGCGGGAGGATCTTGATGTGCTGTGTGGCGCCGCCGGTCACGTCGGCGCCGCGGACGCCGTCGAGCTTCTGCAGCCGCGGCACGGTGAGCCGGGCAAGATCGGCGTTCAGCTCGCTGAGGGGCTTGTCGGAGGAAACCGCGAGGAACACAATCGGGAAATCGCTGATGCTGCCGGCGATTGCCTGCGGCTGGACGTCGTCGGGCAACGACCGTTTGGCATTGGAGATGGCCCGGTCGATCTGGTTCCGGGCACGGTCCAGGTTGGACCCGTAGGTGAATACCAGGCTGATCTGGGAGACGCCGTTGCGGGAGGTGGACGACGTCGACTCCAGGCCTTCAACGCCCTTGAGCGCCGTCTCCAGCGGGCTGCTGACCTGTTTGTCCACCACGTCCGGAGAGGCCCCGGGCATCGAGCTGAGCACCGTGATTTGCGGGAACTCGATGGAGGGAATGAGTTCCTGCTTGAGCGAGGACATCGTGATCACGCCGAAGACCGACGCGAAGACGGTCACCAGCGCGATCAGGGCCCGGTTGGCCAGTGAAAGCTTTGCAAGCAGGAACATCTGATGGTCTCCTGATGGGTCGACGGACGGACTTCCGGGTGATCAGGCCTGCAAAACAGTCGAACCTGCCGCAACCTGCCGCAACCCGGAGCGGGCCCTAGTTGCGCGCGGCGACCGGTTCCAGCTGCAGTGCCTTGGCCGTGTCGGCCTCGAGCTGCGCGGCAAGGTCCGGGTTCTCGTTGAGCTTGATGCCGTAGCCGGGCATCATTTCCTTGAACCGGGACTGCCAGCCCTTGAACTGCTTCGGGAAGGACTTCTGGAGGAGTTCGATCATGATCGGCACCGCCGTGGACGCGCCCGGGGAGGCGCCGAGCAGGGCTCCGATGGATCCGTCGCGGCCGGCGATGACTTCGGTGCCGAACTGCAGCACGCCGCCCTTCTTCGGATCCTTCTTGATGATCTGTACTCGCTGGCCGGCAGTAATGAGTTCCCAGTCGCCGTCCTGCGCGGCCGGGTAGTACTCCCGCAGGGCCTCGACCTTGGCGCCGTGCCGCTTGGCGACTTCCTTGACCAGGTAGGCGGTGAGGTCCATGTTGTCCTTGGCCACGGCCAGCATCGGGATGATGTTGGACGGCCGGATGGACAGCGGCAGGTCCAGGTAGGAGCCGTTTTTCAGGAAGTTCGTGGAGAAACCGGCGTACGGGCCGAAAAGCAGCGAACGCTTTCCGTTGACGTAGCGGGTGTCCAGGTGCGGGACGGACATGGGCGGGGCGCCGACGGAGGCCTGGCCGTAGACCTTGGCGCTGTGCTGGGACGCCAGTGTCTGGTCGGTGCAGCGGAAGAACTGGCCGGAGACCGGGAAACCGCCGTAGCCCTTGCTTTCCGGAATGCCGGAGGCCTGCAGCAGGTGCAGGGCTCCGCCGCCGGCGCCCACGAAGACGAACTTCGAATGGATAGATCCGTGCTCGCCGGACTGTGGGTGCTTGAGCGCCAGGTCCCAGCCGCCGTCGGACGCGCGTTTGATGCCGGAGACGTCGTGGCCGTAGTTGACCTCGACGCCATTGTTTCCAAGGTAGGTGGTCAGTTCCCGGGTCAGCGCACCGAAGTCGACGTCGGTGCCTTCCGCGGCACGGGTGGCGGCAATCCGCTGCTTCGGGTCGCGGCCCTTGACGATCAGCGGTGCCCACTTGGCGATCTGGGCGTGGTCCTCGGAGTGCTCCATCGAGCGGAACAGCGGGTTGGGCTTGAGTGCCTCGTAGCGGGTGCGCAGGAACCTGGCGTTGTCCTCACCGATCACGAAGCTCATGTGCGGAACGGTGTTGATGAAGCCCTTCGGGGAGCCGATCATGCCGTTCGTGACGAGGTGGGACCAGAATTGACGGGACAGCTGGAACTGCTCGTTGATCAGGATTGCCTTGGCGGGGTCCACCGAGCCGTCTTTGGCGGCGGGGGAGTAATTGAGCTCACACAGCGCGGCGTGGCCGGTGCCGGCGTTGTTCCAGGGGCCGGAGCTTTCCAGGCCCGGCTCATCCAGCTTCTCGAACAGGGAGATCGTCCAGTTCGGCTCGAGCTGCTTCAGGAAAGCACCGAGCGTGGCGCTCATGATGCCGCCGCCAATCAGGACGACGTCGGCATGTTGGGTCTTGGAAATGAAAGTCACAATCAGTCTCCGATAGCAGCGGGTCTGGCTGTCACAGAATATCCCCGCACCCGCCGCATACTGAAATTGGCTCCCCCCGTCAAGGCTTCAGCTCGATCTTTGTGAAAACTTCATTGAGGACCGGCGACGCCGGATACTTCAGCACCCGGTCCGACAACGCCAGCGCCGAGATCGGGAACGCAATCGGCACAGCCGGGACCGTGGCGGCGATCTGCGCGTTGATGGTCTGGTACTGCTCGGTCCGTTCCTTGCCCTCGGGCAGGCCCCGTGCCCGGGCGATTTTGGAAAAGACCTGCGGGTCCTGATAGCCGAACTCGCCGGTGTTCTCGCCGAAAAGCGGACCAACGAAGTTGTCCGGGTCGGAGTAGGAGCCGTTCCAGCCCAGCAAATGCAGTGCATGGTCGCCCGGGGAGGTGACCTGCTGAAGGTAGCCCTCGGACCATTCGACCGGCACCGGTTTGATGTTTAGCCCGACGGCGGTCAGCTGCTTGCTGATCTCCGCGTAGACCTTTTCCGGCGTCGGCAGGTACGGCCGGGTGACGTTCAGCGGATAGTAGAACTTCAGTTCCTCGCCCTGGTAGCCGGCCTCGGCGAGCAGTTCCTTGGCCTTGGCCGGATTGTGGCCCAGGGACGGCGCGTTGTTGTTGAAGCCGCTGAGCTTGGGCGGGACGAACTGGGTCGCCTGGGCGGTGTTGTCAATGAAGAAGCTGCGGATCAGGGTGTCCTTGTCGAGCGCCATTTCGATGGCCTGGCGGACCTTGAGGTTCTGCAGGATCGGCACCTCCTGGTTCATGCCCACGTACATGACGGAGAACGGATCCCGCTGGATGATCTGCTTGCCGCGCTTCACCAGCTGGTCGAAGTTACCGGCGGTCACGGCGTCGTAGGCGTCGATCTTGCCGTCGAACAGGGCCTGCATCCGGGTCTGGGCATGATCGTAGGCGACGAAGTTGATCGTGCCGATCTGGCCCTTGTCCCCCCAGTAGTCCTTGTTGCTGGAGAGTGTGATGGTACCCGGGTCCCAGGAACTCAAGGTGTACGGCCCGGTTCCCACCGGGTGGAGCCCGTAGGACGAGACGGGCTGGCCGTCGCGGGTCTGGTTCAGATCGTTGGCGTTTTGAGACGCGAGGGCCTGGGGTGAGGAGATGGCGAAGGCAGGCAGGGTGAGGGCCTGCAGGAACCCCGTGAAGGGCTGGGTCAGTGCGATCCGGACGTTGTCCGGCGCCAGCGCGGTGCAGTCCTTGTAGATGGAGAGGGACGCCTGGTCGGCGTGTGCCTTGAACACGCCCTTGAACGTGGTCCCGGGGGCCTGCTTCCGCAGCGTGTCGGGGAAGTTGAACCAGCGGTCGAAGTTGCTGCAGACGGCGGCGGCATCGAAGGCCGTTCCGTCCTGGAAGGTCACCTTGTCGCGGAGTTTGAAGGTGTAGGCGCGGCCTTCATCGCTCGTGTTCCATTCGGTCGCCAGCAGCGGCGTGGGTTCCCCGGTGGTCTGGTCCACGCCGACGAGTCCTTCCAGCACCTGGCGGGTAATCCGGTATGACTCGATGTCGGAGACGACGGCCGGATCCAACCCGAGGGGCTGCGACGCTGTGCCGAAGGTGAAGACGGCGCCGGGCACGGCGTCGGTGGGGCTGGTCGACGCTGTCGCGGAGCCGGGTCCCGGCCCGGGGGTGCCGGTGCAGGCGGCGAGCGGAAGCACCAGGAGCACGGCACCGATACCGGCGGCAATGCGGCGCACTGCACGGGTTCGGACCGTGCCTGGGCGCACGGTACGGCTGGTCACTGTACTTCTGGGCACTCGGGAATCACCTCGGGGACTGGATTGACCGCCGGCTGCGGAACAGGCCTATTCTAGTTGACCTGTCCGGACGATCGCTGTGAGCCAGCCCGCAGGGATCCGGGCCGATTTCGGGCCGGTGGGCCAACGCGCTGATCCCGAGGCGGTGGCCAGCCACGCGCACAGACGAAGGCCCGCACCAACGGTGCGGGCCTTCGTCTCTCCCGAATGGTCCAGTGAGTCAGGCTGGAACCCGAGCAGGAGTGTTCGGTGCTGCCTACTTGGGCATCAGGACGGAGTCGATCATGTAGACGGTGGCGTTGGCGGTCATGACGCCGCCGCAGACGACGTTGGCCTCGTCAGCCTTGAGCGCGTCCTTGGTGCCGGTGACCGTCACGGAGCCACCCTGGACCGTCTTGTGGGTGCCGACGATCTGGTCCGGGCTGATTTTGCCGGGGACTACGTGGTAGGTCAGGATCTTGCTGAGCAGGGCATCGTCCGTCTTCAGCGTTTCGATCGTGGCGGCGTCGATCTTCTTGAAGGCATCATCCGTCGGTGCGAAGACGGTGAATTCGCTGCCGTTCAGGGTGTCCACCAGATCGACCTTCGGGTTGAGCTTGCCCGAGACAGCGGCGGTCAGGGTGGTGAGGATCGGGTTGTTGGACGCCGCGACCGCTACCGGGTCGAGTGCCATTCCGGAGACGGAGCCTGCGCCGCTGGGGACCTGGGCTGCGTAGGCGGCACAACCGGAACCGACGAGGTTGGCCGCCGGATCCATGGCAGCTGCCGAGCTGGTTGATGGCGACGGAGCCATGCTCGTTTCCATCGGCGTCGACGCCGGGGCCGAGGAAGCCGGTGCCGTGGTGGTGGAACCGCCGCAGGCAGTGAGGCTGAGCATGGCTGCAGCAGCGATACCTGCAACGGAAAGTGTCGTGCGCTTGATGTTCTGCATTTCGGTTTCTCCCTTGTTGTGCCGATTGTGGCCGGCGGCGCTAGTGCCGCACCGGCCCTTTTCTGACTTGTCGGGCACCGACCCTTGGTTGGTGTCTCAATGGGTATTCGGGAGGTCCGGGGAGACGGATGGGTAAGGGATGGAAATTCTTTTCGTTCGCTCCGATTCGGCCGGGTTTCCGGTGTTTGGGGCGGTCGCATGCGACCGCCGCCACGGTAAACGAGAAGAGCCCCGGTCCGAAGACCGGGGCTCTTTCTTAGTGCGCAAGGGGGGATTTGAACCCCCACGCCCGAAGGCACAGGAACCTAAATCCTGCGTGTCTGCCAATTTCACCACTCGCGCGCGGCGTCGTTGCTCAAAGGTCGTGGGACCGTTGAGGGCGGATGCCAGGCTCCATTGTACATTTCGCAGCCCGCGGTACGGCGACGGCTTCATGGCGCACCCCCGGGCAGCTTCTCGACCGCGGGCACCAGCCACCGGTAACGTGCCTAGGCGTCGACCTTGAGGTCCCGGCGGAGCTTGGCGACATGCCCGGTGGCCCGGACGTTGTATTGAGCGATTAAGACCTTCCCGTCGGAGCCCACGACGATGGTGGAACGGATGAGTCCCTCGTACGTCTTGCCATAGTTCTTCTTCTCTCCCCATGCGCCGTATGCCCCGGCAACGGTATGGTCCGGGTCGGAGAGCAGGGGAAAGGTCAGGCCCTCGGCGGCCGCGAATTTTGCGAGCTTTTCTACCGGGTCGGGGGAGATGCCGACCACGTCGTAGCCGCCCTGGTGCAGGGATGCCAGGGAATCCCGGAAATCGCAGGCCTGCTTTGTGCAGCCGGGGGTGGACGCCGCCGGGTAGAAGTAAACGACCGTGTTCCGGCCGTGGAAGTCCTCGAGGGAAACCTCCATCCCGTCGGAATCCTTCAGAGTGAAAGCCGGGGCTGGGTCACCGGGGATGAGTCGTTGAGGCACGTTGTGCTCCTTCTCGGGGCGGTCTCGGATGTCGATATCCCAAGCCTACTGAGCGTCGATGCGGGCGCCGAATCCTACGCTCGCTATACTCGTTGGTATGCCTGATATGGATCGCTGGCCCACTGGGCGCCTATTGTCCACGGCAGCACGCCTTGTTGAACACTCCTGGAACGAGAAGCTGGGGGCCATTGGCCTAACCCATGCCGGGGTCATCGCCATGGAAGTGCTGGCCGTCAACGGACCGATGACACAGGCCCAGTTGGCCCAACTCGTGCGTGTCCAGGCGCAAACCATGGGAAAGACCCTTAGCCGGCTGGAAGCACACGACCACATCTCCCGGCAGCGCAGCGCCTCTGATCGGCGCAGCCACGTTGTGTCGTTGACGGACCGCGGCCGCGAGGCCGTGGCGGAGGCAGCGGACATGGAACGCTCAGTGCTCGCCGCCGCCTCCATCGACCCGGATGTGCTCAGGCAAGAGCTTCAAGCAGTCGTCCGCGAACTGGCGACCCGGATTTCGGTCCCGGCCGCGAAAGCAATCGTCAGCCCTGCGGAACCCGGCTTTCCAGTCGAAGCCAACTAGGCCTCCTTAAGCTTTCACGGGCCCCGTGTCATTCACCGGCACTGGCGTGCACCGCACATAGGCTCGTGGAATGGACGCGAAGCCGATTGTGGAGCTGGACGGGCAGACCTCGATCAACGAACTGCTCGACGAGCCCGTTGGCGCGTCCCCGGTCCAGCTGGCGCTGCCCATCCACTTCCAGCTGGCCGTTGCAGCCCAGCGGGGCTCCTGAAATGACCGGCGGCAGCGGGCCCGCCCGGTCCGCACCCGGAGCGCCGGTGTCGCTGGGGATCTGATCCTGCGAGTCCTGAACCGGTAACCGCAACAGCCCCAATGGGCCCCTTGACCACCGGCGGAGAGCCGGGTAACTTATCGACTGTCGTTATTAACGAATGTCGATAAACCTGGGGGAACGATGAAACTGACGAATGCTGCAGCGCGGCGGCGGGACGGCGGGAAGAAAGTCGTTTCCAGGGCGGACGCTGTCCTGCTCATGATCATATCGTCGGCCGCTGCCCTCCTCACGACCCTAATGACTGTCTCCGGCCTCTTCGGGTACTCAAGCGGGCCTGTGACGCTGGTGCTTCCGGTGGCCACGGCACATCACAGCGCCACGGGTCTGATACCGGGGGTGACCGGACACTTCACGGCTGTTGAGGCCACCCTGCCGGCACTCCCCTCCGGCCCCGCAGCGCTTTTGGCCTGGGCGGGATCCTTGAACCAGATCGGCATCCTGGCCGTTCTTGCCCTGGTTTTCCTGCTCGCCCACAGGCTCCGGAGCGAGATTCTGTTCACTCCCGGATCGGCGCAGATCGTCGCTTCCTGCGGCGCCGTCCTCGCCTTGGCCGGGACAGTAGGGCAGACCCTTGACGCCATCGCGCGCAGTAATCTGGCAGAAGTGATCGGAGCCAACGCTCGCCCCACAGGGGAGTCCCACAGCTTCACGGCCGATTTCAACATCGCCCCGCTGGTGCTGGGCATGGTCCTGATGCTGGTCGCCGGTGTCTTCCAGTACGGCCGCCGTCTGCAGAAGGACACGGAGGGTCTGGTCTGATGCCGGCAGATGACGCATCTGATATTCACTGCCGCCTCGATGAACTCCTGGCGGCAAGGGGCATAACCCTGACGGAGCTCAGTAAACGGGTCGGCGTGAGTCTGGTAAACCTGTCAGTGCTCAAGAACGACCGGGCGAAGGCGATCCGATTCTCCACGCTGACGGCGATCTGCGAAGCGCTGGACTGTCAGGTGGGCGAGCTGCTGGTGAACGTGCGGCGCTGACCGCGCCGGAGCCCGAAATCCACAGCAGTTGGCCAGTTGTGCAGAGGAGCAACCGGTCAGGTGCGTACCCGCCCCCAGGGTGGTCCATCCGGCCCTACTTCCCGCGGACGCAAATACCTAGCATGGCGTCATGGAACAGCTACAGGACACGAACGCCGAAGAACCGGCGATTTCTGCCACCACGGTTTTCGCCAGTCTGGCGGAGCTCCGGGACGCCCCCGGCTACGGCCCAAAGGCAATCGCCGGCCGGCTTATAAACTCCATGGGCACCGATGCCGCCGCACCCCTGCTCGGGGTCAGTATGGAACTTCTGGATCGCTGGGCAGCGGGGCAGGACGCACCGGACCCGAACGGCCGACTCCAGTTGGCGGATCTGGATGCCCTCGTGTGCCATCTGCACAGTGCTTTCACCCCGGCGCAGGCCATGATGTGGATGTGCAGCCCCAACGTTCACCTGGGTGCCCGTCCGATCGATGTTTACCGCACGCAGGGATCGGCTCCGGTAATCGGAGCCATCCGCGCCCACGCACAGGAAGCATTCGCCTGACAGGCCTCTCCAGGCCCGGACCGGGATTCAGGAGCAATCGGAGAGTGGCCGTGAAGGATGGCCGAGTTCAGCCCAGCGGCACCTGAACCGGATTGAATTTGACGGGTCCTCCGCATTCGCGCCCGAAGGGATACTCACCGGTCGGCTGGGTCACGATGGGCAGCGCGCGGGCGACGCGAGCACCTGAAGAGTCCACCGCTTCAACATAAACAGACGTGACGCTGACAGGCGGAACCAGGTAGGGCTGTGACTGCGGCACCTGCCACTTGCCGTCCGGGCTCCTGGTCACGGCGGCGGGAGTGCAGCCCTCCCCGAAGCAGGCCGTGACCGACGCCGGCTCCTGCGGGAAGACCAGCTCCACATCACCCACGTACGCGTAACCGATCGCCGGGCAGATGGTGTTGCCCGGTCCGCGGCTGAACATCACCAGGGCCAGCACAACGGCGACCGCGCCCAGCAGCGTTAGCAGTAACCCCCGGCGCTTCATGATGCGAGCCTAACTCCGAAGGCCGACAATGCGCGGTCAGTTCCTTCGAGCAGGGCCGGAACGTGGTGCATCGCGTTTGATAGCTCCTGCCACACCCTGATCAGGTGGTTGGGAGACACCCGGTCCTGGACCTTGTCGGGCCGGGTAAGCGCACCTCCGCCATTCCTTCCGAACTTCCGAGCAGCACCGCCCCAGACATAAGGGCCACATGAAATCATCAGCGGCAACTTCGTTTTCGCTGCCGCCGAGCCCTGTCCCTGCATCGTCACCCTGATGAAAGTTGATGGCGGCTACCCGCACGGCATGCGGTGCACTGAGCATCCGTTGGGAAGTAGACATCCCCTCGGGTCCAATCAGGGCAAAGCGAAACCCCGGTTTCAAGGCTTATGGCCAGTAAAGACGGGCTATTCCCTGGTGCACCCCCGGGACTCGAACCCGGAGCCCCATTGTTACGAGATCGATTCGTATCCTCACGGTCCGATCGGGCGGATATGCGCTACATTCCGTCGAAAATGTGCTGTTCCACGGCTGATCCATAGGCCTCGAGGGACAGTAGGTGGCAGTGAGGCACAGAATAGATAGCCCGTAAATATCCCGTTCGAGCTGAAGCGGGGATTTACTGCCCGGCGCGCAGGAAGGTAGCACGTCGTCGACAACAGCCCGGTAATCCACCATCTGAAGTTCTTCCTGGATGGGAAACTCGGGCGTCATAGCGCTGGATGAATGGCGGAACTTTTCGGCAGCGGCTTCCAACCCTTCTCATTTTTTGATCAGGGTCGCGGGGGTCCTCCCGGGCTTTAACGTCATCCAGCCGAGTTCTCCTTTACGACCCGTAAATACCAGGCCCGAGCAGGGCCATCCATCCCAGCTTTGCTTTCCTCGAAAACCCTCGCCACGTCCGCAGGCAGGGCGACGGGCTGAATTGGCCACCTGATACCTGTCACGCTGAGTCCAGTCCTGACGATGCCAGCGCCCTTCCAAGTCACTGGCTGGTGTCGGTCACCCGGATGAACGGAATGTCGGCATCCAGCCAGGGGTCCTCGCAGCGAATAACCAACATTTCGTTTGGCCGTACGCCGACGCCTTCCTCGAAGTGGACCAAAAGCCAGGGCACCAGTTGGATCAGCAAGGACCGCGGGTTCGGGGGACGCCGTCTGGAGCTGGTTGAAGAGCAGACCGGGAACTGGACTGGGAACTTGGACTGGGAACGCATGGATGTCGCGATAGCTAATGACTCGTAGTTCCCGAGTAGGCCGCCCCGAAGACCCAAGTAGAGGTATGGGCACCTCGCTCCGAGTGGAACAAACAACTAGGTATTTGCCACTCGTGACACAACTTTGGGTGAACTTTAGGCTCTAGGCAAGGCCACCGTAAGTGGCAGCTGGGGTTCGGGATTGCTATCAATTCGACGGATGTCTTTGAATTCGTCCGCTAGGTTCTCATTCGCAGATGGCCAGGCCATCGACGTCCGGAAATTTCATGAAGTTGCTCGCGGCCGCCGGCGGCGCGGCCCTTGAGCTGTTCCCGGCCATGGAAAGCCATCGCTTGCCGGACTGGCCGGGGGGCACGGTGGATCGGCACCGTCAAAAATTTCACAGGTTGAATGTCGGAAGGATGAAAACATGAGCAACCATGATGCGTATGCGGAGGGACGGTTTACGGCGGCATCCCTTTTCGTCGTAGCCCGAGACAGGAAGGTGCGCAGGACTTCCTGGCTTGGCGTATGGCGGGGAGGCGGTAGCTCGGCTGGTCTCCGTCTTCGCGGGTGGCGGAATCTGCGGCTCCGTGCGCTGCTGGCAGCGCTGACCTCAGCGCTGCTGCTCGCAGTGGGTGTTGTGGTGGTGCCGGTTGCGGCGTCGGCTGCTACGGGTGATGTTGGGATTGAGGGCCTGTCGCATTCGGGGACGGGCACGCCGACAGGTACGAAGCGGGCAACGAGTGCGTTGTGGTTCAACGACGGCAGCTGGTGGGGGAACTTGTGGGACACTGCCAGCTCGGATTTTCATATCTTCCGATTCAATGCCGGGACGAGTTCGTGGGTCAATACGGGTGTGGCGACGGAGACGCGGGCGAACACGCATCATGACGTGTTGTGGGACGGGACGACGCTGTACGTGGCGAGCTACCGGTTCGTCAACGACGGTCTGCCGGCTGAGCCGAACTTCCCCACGACGATGCGGCGCTACAGCTATAACCCGAGTAATAAGACGTACACGCTGCTAGGTTCTGAACAGATCAACAACCAGCGCGTTGAGACCCTGACCATCGACAAGGACTCGACTGGTCGGCTGTGGGCCACGTGGCAGCAGGGGAACCGGATCTATCTGAACGTCACTGACACGGCCGGCGTGAAGTGGGGGACGCCCTTCCAGCATCCTGCGTCGTTGAGCAACGTATCTGTGGACGACATCTCGGCCGTGATTGCGTTCGACGGGAAGATGGGTGTGATGTGGAGCCGGCAGGTCGGTGACGCCACCGACGGCATGTACTGGAGCTACCACGTAGATGGAGCGTCCAACACCGCCTGGAGCACTCCGGTGGCGGCGGTGAAGGGGCAGCGCAGCGGTGATGACCACATGAACTTGAAGTGGCTGGACTCCTCGGGCGGCCGGGTTTTCGCCGCTGTTAAGACGTCGTTCACGTCGGCGTCCCAGCCGCTGATCCAGCTCTTGGCTTTGAGTGGTACGACGTGGACGGCGCACACGATCGCGACTGTGGCGGAGTGCCCGAACCGGGTGCTCGTCCTGATTGATGAGGGTACGCAAAGGCTGCGTACCTTCGCCACCTATCCGAAGCCGAGCGGCACGACGAATGCCGGTGCCTGCACCAGCTCCGGGGGTGCGATCTACGAGAAGTCCTCGCCGCTGGACACCATCAGCTTCACCACCACGAAGACGGCTCGTATCGTGGACGCCGACCAGTATGTCCACAACGTGACGTCGACGAAGCAAAACCTCAACAGTACGCGGGGCACGGCCAACAGCGGCCTGCTGGTGCTCGCCGATGTGAACGCCACAAGCCGGTACTGGAGCTTTTACGAGCCGGGCACCGGTGGTGGTGGCGGTGGGGATACGACAGCCCCGACCGTGACGGATACGTCTCCGCCGGCTAATGCCACCGGTGTTGCGGTTTCGGCGAATGTGACGGGGACGTTCTCGGAGGCGATGAATTCCTCGACGATCACGTCGACCACGTTCAAATTGACGGCGGGGACGACGACGGTGCCAGCGGCTGTGTCATACAACAGCACAAACAACGTTGCGACGTTGAACCCGTCTGCGGATCTGGCGGCCAGTACAACGTACACCGCGACGATCACGGGTGGCTCCGCAGGGGTGAAGGACGTTGCCGGTAACGCGTTGGCGTCGACCAGGACGTGGACCTTCACCACAGCTTCCGCGGGGGGTGGGGATACGACAGCCCCGACCGTGACGGATACGTCTCCGCCGGCTAATGCCACCGGTGTTGCGGTTTCGGCAAATGTGACGGGGACGTTCTCGGAGGCGATGAATTCCTCGACGATCACGTCGACCACGTTCAAATTGACGGCCGGGACGACGACGGTGCCAGCGGCTGTGTCATACAACAGCACAAACAACGTTGCGACGCTAAACCCGTCTGCGGATCTGGCTGCCAATACAACGTACACCGCGACGATCACGGGTGGCTCCGCAGGGGTGACGGATGTTGCCGGTAACGCGTTGGCCTCGACCAGGACGTGGACCTTCACCACGGCTTCCGCGGGCGGCGGCACATCGGAGACCGTCACACTGACGGCCACCGCTGACAGCTACGTGACGAGCGCAGCGACGGGGACCAACTTTGGCACGAGTGTCATGTTGGGTGTGGACAACAGCCCGGTGGAGGTCACCTACCTGAAGTTCGACCTGTCGGCGTATGCCGGTAGGACGCTGGAGAGTGCGACGCTGCAGTTGCGTAGCGCCGGGAGTGGATCGACGGGTACGCAGAACGTCAAGGTGGTCGCCATTGACAGCTGGACCGAGACCGGGATCACGTACCTCAACCGTCCGACGGCGCTTGGCACCAGCATCGGCACGCTCGGCCCGACGACGACCAACACCACCTACAACATTCCGCTGACTGTCAGCGGCCTGACGGGTGAGCTCGGCCAACAGCTCTCGCTTGGTATGGACTCCAGCAGCAGCGATGGTGTGGACCTCAACTCCAAGGAGGCCGGCAGCACGCTCGCGCCCAAGCTGGTGCTCACGCTGAGGAACTAGACGGACGGTATCGACACGGCCGACACCGTCCACACCATCCGACCGACACTACCCAGACAGGGGACGACCATGCAGACCAACACCAAGGCCCTGCACTTCGACATCCACAGCCGCGTCAGGATTCGCGTTGACGCGGAGGCGCCGGCAGCGGCCCAGCTCCAGGGCATGTGGGCGTGTTTCGCCACCGCCAACGAGCGGCCGGCCGACATCGTCGTCGTCGATGGCGGGCTGGAGCCGATGCCGGACGTGGGTCTGGTTGAGCACGGGCTAGCGTGCACGGCGAACAGCGTGCGCGTCATGCGGGGCGCGCGATGAGTCGTTCTCCGGCGCGTCACGCGGGAGGCGTGATGACGAGCACGCTTGATGCGCCGAGCCGCACGGTGGGGCGTTGGAAGGCCCGTGAGGTGTGGTGTGTGGTGGCGGGTTTTGTGTCGTTGGCGCTTGCTGTGGGGGCCGCTTCCACGGTGGCTGTGCCGGTGAACAGCGATTTGGGGCTGGTCGCTGTGCTGCCTTTCCCGTTTTGGGTGGGGGTTTTGCTTTTGAATGTCGCTTTTGTTGTGGCGTTGCGGGGGGATGCTGCGGGTCCGGCGCGTCGGCTGGTGATGTTGTGGCTGGTCGTGGTGCTGGTGCTGGTGCTTTTCGGGACCGCGGCGTTCGTGACGGATATACCGCGGGGTGAGGTCGCGTTCCGTCATCTGGGTATCGCTGATGCGCTTTCGGGCGGGCAGGGGATCGACCCGGACACTGACGCGTATTTCAACTGGCCGGGTTTCTTCGCTCTTTTGGCGACGGTGCTCCGGGCGACGGGTCTGGATCCGGTGGCTGTTGCGTTGTGGGCGCCGGTAGTGAATGTGGGTCTGTGGCTTTCTGCCCTGGGTGTGCTGACGGGTTATCTGACGCGTGATCCGCGACGGCGCTGGCTGGTGCTGTGGGTTTTCTGCCTCGGCAGTTGGCAGGACCAGGATTATTTGTCTCCCCAGGCCTTTGGTTTCTTCCTGTACCTCGTGGTGATTGCTTTGCTGGTTGGCCCGTTGGCGGCGCGGGCCCCCGGGATCGGCGGCTACCGGCGCGCGGACCTGGCGGTGTGGTGGCGGGGGCGGTCGCCTGCGGAGCCCCGGCCGGGGCTTCGGGTGGGTGCCCTGGTGGTGACCTTGTTGCTCGTCGCGGTCATTTGCGCGAGCCATCAGCTGACGCCGTTCATGGTGCTTATCGCCATCACCGCTCTGACCCTGAGCGGACGTGTCTGGCCCAGCCGGCTGCCGCTGATCACTGTGGTGGTGTTGACGCTCTGGCTGGCCTACCCCGCGAGTGCATACCTTATCGGGAACCCGCCCCTGGCGGAAGCGGGGTTGACGGCCGCGACCGAGGCGAACGTCATCGACCGTCTGGGCGGGTCCGCCGGGCATGTGCTGGTGGTGCAGGTCCGGATTCTTCTCACTCTCGTGCTGTGGGCGCTTGCCGCGGTGGGGGCGGTGCGCGACTGGCGCAGAGGACGTCTGGACATCCGGGTGGTCCTTCTGGCCGCTACCCCGCTGCTGCTCTTCCCCGCGCAGTTGTACGGCGGGGAGATGCTGATCCGTGTCTCGCTGTTCGCGTTGCCTTTCGTCGCGGTGCTGGCGTGTTCGGTCCTGCTCCCCGATGCCGGGGGCAGCACACGCCCGTCTTTCCGCGCTGCGGGGGGCAGCGTACGCCCGTCCGTCGGCGCCGCGGACGGCAGTGCACGCCTGTCTTTCCGCGCCGCGGGGGCCCTGGCGCTGAGCTGTTTCCTGCTGGCGGTGCTGACCGTGACGGGCCGGTTCGGTAACGTCCAGTATGACGTCTTCACCGACGATGAGATCGCCGCCGTCGCGGCCGTGGATCGTCTCGCGCCGCCGGGCTCGACGATCATCTCGGCTGCGCACCCGACGCCGTGGCGCAGCGAGTCCTACCTCGAACACCGGGCCCGGACGATCGATGACATGTGCCGGACTGACATGTCCACGGCGGCGTGCGGCCCACTCGTTTACGACTACGCCCGGCACAGCCCTGGCGGTGCCGTCGTGTTGTTCACGCGCTCGTCGGAGGCCAGTCTTGTGGTCCAGGGCGCCAGCAGCGCGAGCGGCGTCGCCGAGCTGGAGGCGTGGCTGAGCGCGCAGGGCGGCGTGGAGCTCTCGTTCAGCAACGCGGACGCACGCGTGTACCGGGTGACGCCATGAGCGGCGGTGGTGTCAGCCGGCCCACCGTGGCGCTCGGTCTCGCGGCCCTCGTGCTGTCGCTGGTGACGCTCATCGGGCTGCCGACACCGCTGCAGGCGGTCGCCGCGATAGCCGTTCTGGTCCTGCTCCCGGGGCAGGCGCTGGCCCGGCTCACGCAGGTGACCGACCTTGCGATCGGCGCGATGCTCGTCCTGGCGCTCGGCCTCGCCACGCTCACGGTGGTGTCCACGGCGATGTTCTACCTCACAGTGTGGTCGTGGCAGGCATGCGTCGTCACGATGGGCGTCATCACCATCCTCGCGTGCCTGGCACGCGCACGGCAGGAGGCCGCATCATGATCGATCTGGCGGGACTGCTCGCGACTGCCGCACTGCTCGTCACCCTCGTCACGCTCGAGGTCCGACGCGCCGGACCAAACACCGGGCAGCCCACACGCCCGAAGTTCCTCGGCCGAACGATGGGCCGCAGCGTCGTCGCCGTCATGTGGACGATGTACCTGCTTCTCTTCCTTCCACGCGTGCTGGGACTGCTCGCATGAGCCCCACGGCACGGTGGTGGCTCCTCAGCGACCTCCACCTGGGCGTATCGGACGAGGACCCCCGGCGCCCCGGCAACAAGCTGCCCGAGTTCCTGCGCCGCGAGGTGCTCGCAGCCTCCGGTCCGCAGCAGCACGTCGCCTTCGTCGGTGACACGTTCGAGCTGGTCGGGTTCGCCGAGGACGAGAGCCTGGCCCGGCTTGAGTCCATCCTCGCCCGCCACGTCGACACGTTCCGGGCGCTGAAGGAGTGTGCGGCGCGCGGCGTGCAGCTGCACTTCGTGTGCGGCAACCACGATGTGGAGCTGGCCCGGCCCTCGGTTGCCGCCCGCTTGTCGGCGTTGCTGTCACCCGCCGAGCCCACGCGGGTCCGCGTGCACCCGTGGTTACTGCACGTGCCTCACGTGCTGGTGGCCGAGCACGGGCACCAGCACCACGCGCTGCACCGGCTGCCTGAGGTGCTCCGCACGGCGGTCAGTGGGACCGATGAGCTGGAGCTACCACCGCTCGCTGCCTGGAACGCCCATCCGTCGAGGTCGCGCCTGAGCCGTGCCGGGGCCGTTGCCCGGGCCTGCCTGGCGTCGGAGCGGGCGGAACGCCGCGTCCGGGAGCCGGCATACGACGAGCTGTTGCAGACCGAGTCACGGCGGCTCGCGCTGGACGGGGTGGCCGTTCGGGACCTGGCGCGGCTGTCCCGGTTCCGGACGGTGTCTGCGCTCCCGGTCGCCGCGACTCGCATGGTGCTCGGGGCCGCTGGGCGCAGGGTCGCCGGCGAGGAGGCTCCTGCCGCAGCCGGCCGATTGGCACGTATCCTCGAAGCGCACGGTTCCGGGGTGGCCTGGTACGTCTCAGGCCACACCCACCGGGCCCTCGAGTCGGTGCTCGAGGCGAGCCCCACCCGGTACGTCAACACCGGCACGTGGTGTTCGGACGTCCGCGGTCGCGGACCTGACCAGTCGGACCGTCGGGCTTTCCCATACGCCATGGTCGACGTCGCCCGCGACGGCACCACCAGCGGCGGGCTGCGGTACTGGCGTCCGGACGGTGGCTGAGCCGTACCGGTGTCAGCGCACCGCCCGGGCAGGCTGCACGCGCGCTTGCAAGGAATGGGGCGGCGGGGCGCCGGTCACACCGGCAATCCCACGTGCGCCGGCACCTGGCGCCCGGGCAGCCCGTGCGAGCCGGCATTTCGCCGCGCCGCCGCTGGACTGTTGATCAGGGCACCGGGATACCCGTCCGCAAATCAGTCCACGACGCTAAGAACTAGGACGCATCGCAGAAGGCGACGGACACCGCTCCCTGGGACAGGCAGATAGAACCGCCGGGCCGGGACCGGCCACGCCTACCTGCACCGCGCTGTGGATGACCAATCGAGGCTGGCCTCGAACACGCCCCTATCGCCCTGATCCGCTCGTGCCGATCTGCCGTGCCTTGCAGATCGGCACGAGCACGTCTTCATCGCGGTGCTTGTCCACGAAGGCACACGAGCTGGTCACCGGAACGACCCGGTGCATTCACACCCCTGGCTCTGGCGGGAGCACGAAATTTCCTACGTAGGATGCGTTGTAAAACCGTAGGACGCGACGTAAAAAGGAGTACTCACTACTGGTGTTTACCAGGCCGGTCTACCATACGGTCAATTACGGGCAGAGTCACTCGGCCGGGGGTTTCGAATCCCTTTGGGGGCATTGGGTGGACTAGTTGCTGGGGCCGAGACACCATCCGACCGACACCACTCAGACAGGGGACGACCATGCAGACCAAGACCAAGACCAAGACCAAAGCACTGCACTTCGACATCCACGGCCGCGTCATGATTCGCGTCGACGGGCAGGCGCCGGCAGCGGCCCAGCTCCAGAGCATGTTGGCGTGTTTCGCCACCGACACCGAGCGGCCGGCCGACATCGTCGTCGATGATCGGCTGGAGCCGATGCCTGATGCGGGTCTGGTCGAGCACGAGCTTGCGTACACGGAGAACAGTGTGCGTTTCCAAGCCGATCGCGTCCAGGTCGTGAGGGATGCAGAGCAGTGGCGCATTCACGGGCCGGGCGAGCTGTTGACTTCCGTGGTCCCTGTTCTCGATGCCGCCATGGTGGGTCGGGGAGCTGGCATGATCCACGCGGCAACGATGGCGTACCGGGGTCACGCGATCGCGCTTCCCGCAGCCGGAGGGACCGGTAAGACGAGCACTGCCGCCAAGCTGATGCGGCGCGAGGGGTGGTCGTTCATGGGTGACGACTGGGCCTTCCTCGCAGAGGACGCCACGATGCTCGGCTACGCCAAGCCGATGTTCATTAAGCCGCACCACCGGGCCATCTACCCGCACCTGTTCGAAGGTGTCCGGAAGCCTCTGATCCCCTCACAGCTCTCGGACAGCGTCGGCCGTTTCACCACGGTGGTGCACCCGTACGTCATCCGTTATCCGCGCCTCGCGGACTTCTCCCGGCGATGGTCGCCGGAGCACCGCATGGTCGATCCGGGGACCGCGTTCCCGGGGCGGGAAGTGACGACCTCAGCCCCGCTCGCGGCCGCTATCTACATCGAACGCTACGAGGGCGCCCGGTCTCGGATCGTCGAGCGGACGAGCGATTGGATGGTCGACCGCATGCTCGGCAACTTCCACATCGAGATGGCGGGCTTCTCGCAGCGCGTCGTGACAGGCTTGGCGGCCACGTCCGTCCTCCCGTGGCGCGAGCACTTCGCGGCGAAGGGGCTCGTGCTGAGTAAGGCGCTCGACGGACGTCCCTGCCACCTCTTGCAGGTGCCCTCCGCGTATTCGGCGGACGAGGCATCGGACGACATCGTCCGGTACCTCGAGCAGCTGCTACCGTCGGTCCTTGACGAGCAGATCTGAGAGGGTGGACACCGTGGGTCACAGCCCTTCCGAAGTCACCGCGGTCGTTCCGGCCCGCAACGCGGAGGACCTGCTCCCGCGCTGTCTGGAGGCCCTGCGTCAGTCCGGTGTCGCCGAGATCGTCGTAGTAGACGGATGCTCCACGGACCGCACCGTCGGCCTCGCCCTCGATGCCGGTGCCCGGGTCCTGAGTGACGAGGGCCGCGGCCTGCCCTGGGCTCGAACGCTTGGTGTGCGGAGCAGCAACACCCGTTGGGTCCTGCTCGTCGACGCCGACGTCGTGTTCAGGCCCGCGGGGGTCGCTGACCTGCTGACGGAGTTGGTGGAGGGCGGCTACGACGCCCTCCAGGCCGGTTTGGAGAGTGTCGCTGGACCGGGCTACTGGGGGCAGGCGCTGGCACATCACCATCGCACCGGCCGCAGCCGCAACTGGTTCGGACTCGTGGCGACGATCGTCGACCGGGACCTGATGCTGGGCGTGGGTTTCGATGACTCGTTCAAGTCGGGGGAGGACATCGAGTTGCGTTGGCGGATGCGGCAGTCAGGGCTGCGAACGGCGGTGTCACGCCGGGTCTTCGTCGAACATCGTTTCGCCGCAGACGACTTCGACTTCGCGCTCGACCAGTTCCTCATGGACGGAACGGGACTGGGACGGATGGTCCGCAAGCACGGCTGGCGCGGTGCGAGGTTGGCGCTGCTGCCCGCCGCAGCGGCAGTCCGGGGCAGCGCCTTGAGCCTCGTCGAGGGCCAGCCCCGTTGGCTGCGCTACTACATCGCCTTCTGCTGGTACAACTACGCGGCCATGGCGCGGGGGTTGCGTAGTGAGCGCTGAGCGGGGGACCGTCGTCAGGGGCGCCCCGACGGTCCGGCATTCCGCCTTGCGCAGCTCGCTCGGCCTCGTCGTGGCCAAGGCCGCCCAGACGGGCGCGGGTTTCGCATTCTGGGTCGTGGCCGCAAGGGCGACGTCCGACCGTGAGGTCGGGCTGACTATGGCCGCGGTCTCGGCGGTGATGATCTGCACGCAGCTCGCGGTGCTGGGCACCGGGTCGGCCGTGATCGTGGCGGTGGGGCGAGGGGAGCCGCCTGCGCGCGTGCTGGACGCGGCGTTCGCCATCGTGGGGGTAGCCGGCACGGTGCTGGCCCTCGGCTACCTTGTGCTGCAGTCGGCTGTGATGCCGGAGACGGCTTTGGTATCGGTTCTCTTCTGGCTCACCTTCCTCGTGGCTGCCATCACCGGCACGCTGGTCATCGTGCTGGACCAGGCGCTCGTGGCGTTGGGACGCGGTGCCAGCGCGACCTCGAGGTACATGTTGGGCGGCGGTGTCTCACTCGGGGCTGTTGCGCTCGTGGCATGGCTGTCGCACGGCGTCTCCGCCGACGTGCTGATGGCCTGTTGGACCCTCGGGACGACCGTGGCGTGCGTCGTCGGTGCGGTCCAGCTGCGAAGACTGGTCGGTTACCGGCCGCGACCGTCCTTGCGTTCGGCGCGCGGCCGCCCACTGCTGGCGCTGGGCCTTCCGTACCAACTGCTCACCCTCACCGAGCGCGCCCCCGGGCTGGTGCTGCCGCTCCTGCTCGCGCACATGGTGGCGCCCGAGGCAGCTGCCTACTGGTATCCCGCATGGATGATGGCCTGGGCCGCCTACTCCGCTCCGATGCTGATGGGCATCGTCCAGTTTTCCGAGGGGGTCCGCGACCCGGACCGCCTGGTGGCGACCACCTGGTCGAGTCTTCGGTTGTCGCTCGCCGTAGGAGGTCTGGCTGCCGCCGTCCTCGTCATCCTCGCTCACCCGCTGCTCAGTCTGCTGGGGGAGCGGTACGCCGAATCGTCCGCCGGCGCTCTGCGGTGGTTGGCTGCCGGACTGGTGCCGTACGCGGTGCTGCAGGCCTACAACGCCGTATGCCGGGCCCGCGGCCGCTACACGGAGGCGATCATTGTCGGACTGGGGCTCGGAGTCGCCCTCTGCGCCTCAGCGTTGTGGGCCGCCGACAGGGGCGCCACCGCGATGGCCCTTGCGTGGCTGGTGGTGCTCTCCACCGGGGCCGCGGCGATCGGCCTTCGGCTGCTCGTCGTCCTCCGGCGCGTCACGCGGGAGGCGTGATGACGAGCACGCTTGATGCGCCGAGCCGCACGGTGGGGCGTTGGAAGGCCCGTGAGGTGTGGTGTGTGGTGGCGGGTGTTGTGTCGTTGGCGCTTGCTGTGGGGGCCGCTTCCACGGTGGCTGTGCCGGTGAACAGCGATTTGGGGCTGGTCGCTGTGCTGCCTTTCCCGTTTTGGGTGGGGGTTTTGCTTTTGAATGTCGCTTTTGTTGTGGCGTTGCGGGGGGATGCTGCGGGTCCGGCGCGTCGGCTGGTGATGTTGTGGCTGGTCGTGGTGCTGGTGCTGGTGCTTTTCGGGACCGCGGCGTTCGTGACGGATATACCGCGGGGTGAGGTCGCGTTCCGTCATCTGGGTATCGCTGATGCGCTTTCGGGCGGGCAGGGGATCGACCCGGACACTGACGCGTATTTCAACTGGCCGGGTTTCTTCGCTCTTTTGGCGACGGTGCTCCGGGCGACGGGTCTGGATCCGGTGGCTGTTGCGTTGTGGGCGCCGGTAGTGAATGTGGGTCTGTGGCTTTCTGCCCTGGGTGTGCTGACGGGTTATCTGACGCGTGATCCGCGACGGCGCTGGCTGGTGCTGTGGGTTTTCTGCCTCGGCAGTTGGCAGGACCAGGATTATTTGTCTCCCCAGGCCTTTGGTTTCTTCCTGTACCTCGTGGTGATTGCTTTGCTGGTTGGCCCGTTGGCGGCGCGGGCCCCCGGGATCGGCGGCTACCGGCGCGCGGACCTGGCGGTGTGGTGGCGGGGGCGGTCGCCTGCGGAGCCCCGGCCGGGGCTTCGGGTGGGTGCCCTGGTGGTGACCTTGTTGCTCGTCGCGGTCATTTGCGCGAGCCATCAGCTGACGCCGTTCATGGTGCTTATCGCCATCACCGCTCTGACCCTGAGCGGACGTGTCTGGCCCAGCCGGCTGCCGCTGATCACTGTGGTGGTGTTGACGCTCTGGCTGGCCTACCCCGCGAGTGCATACCTTATCGGGAACCCGCCCCTGGCGGAAGCGGGGTTGACGGCCGCGACCGAGGCGAACGTCATCGACCGTCTGGGCGGGTCCGCCGGGCATGTGCTGGTGGTGCAGGTCCGGATTCTTCTCACTCTCGTGCTGTGGGCGCTTGCCGCGGTGGGGGCGGTGCGCGACTGGCGCAGAGGACGTCTGGACATCCGGGTGGTCCTTCTGGCCGCTACCCCGCTGCTGCTCTTCCCCGCGCAGTTGTACGGCGGGGAGATGCTGATCCGTGTCTCGCTGTTCGCGTTGCCTTTCGTCGCGGTGCTGGCGTGTTCGGTCCTGCTCCCCGATGCCGGGGGCAGCACACGCCCGTCTTTCCGCGCTGCGGGGGGCAGCGTACGCCCGTCCGTCGGCGCCGCGGACGGCAGTGCACGCCTGTCTTTCCGCGCCGCGGGGGCCCTGGCGCTGAGCTGTTTCCTGCTGGCGGTGCTGACCGTGACGGGCCGGTTCGGTAACGTCCAGTATGACGTCTTCACCGACGATGAGATCGCCGCCGTCGCGGCCGTGGATCGTCTCGCGCCGCCGGGCTCGACGATCATCTCGGCTGCGCACCCGACGCCGTGGCGCAGCGAGTCCTACCTCGAACACCGGGCCCGGACGATCGATGACATGTGCCGGACTGACATGTCCACGGCGGCGTGCGGCCCACTCGTTTACGACTACGCCCGGCACAGCCCTGGCGGTGCCGTCGTGTTGTTCACGCGCTCGTCGGAGGCCAGTCTTGTGGTCCAGGGCGCCAGCAGCGCGAGCGGCGTCGCCGAGCTGGAGGCGTGGCTGAGCGCGCAGGGCGGCGTGGAGCTCTCGTTCAGCAACGCGGACGCACGCGTGTACCGGGTGACGCCATGAGCGGCGGTGGTGTCAGCCGGCCCACCGTGGCGCTCGGTCTCGCGGCCCTCGTGCTGTCGCTGGTGACGCTCATCGGGCTGCCGACACCGCTGCAGGCGGTCGCCGCGATAGCCGTTCTGGTCCTGCTCCCGGGGCAGGCGCTGGCCCGGCTCACGCAGGTGACCGACCTTGCGATCGGCGCGATGCTCGTCCTGGCGCTCGGCCTCGCCACGCTCACGGTGGTGTCCACGGCGATGTTCTACCTCACAGTGTGGTCGTGGCAGGCATGCGTCGTCACGATGGGCGTCATCACCATCCTCGCGTGCCTGGCACGCGCACGGCAGGAGGCCGCATCATGATCGATCTGGCGGGACTGCTCGCGACTGCCGCACTGCTCGTCACCCTCGTCACGCTCGAGGTCCGACGCGCCGGACCAAACACCGGGCAGCCCACACGCCCGAAGTTCCTCGGCCGAACGATGGGCCGCAGCGTCGTCGCCGTCATGTGGACGATGTACCTGCTTCTCTTCCTTCCACGCGTGCTGGGACTGCTCGCATGAGCCCCACGGCACGGTGGTGGCTCCTCAGCGACCTCCACCTGGGCGTATCGGACGAGGACCCCCGGCGGGTTGCTTCGACCACGCCGTTGATGGCCTAGTGTAGCGTGTCGTTGATTCCTTTGGGTCTGATTGTTTGTCAGACTTGATTCATGGTTTATCTGGCGAAGGCATTGGAGTTGCGTGACGGGGACAGAGGCGCCCTGG
>NZ_JBWZCG010000037.1:0-30663 GCF_059383415.1 Pseudarthrobacter sp. RHLT1-30-1 | reverse complement strand
CGCTACATCGAGAACTACAACCAGGACGCCAAACCATTCACCTGGACCAAGTCAGCGGAGTACCTCCTGGGCAAGATGAAACGCAAACAAACCATTAACACGGAGCACTAGAGGGCTTCCTTGGCGAGCGCCTTCGTCTCAGGAGGGGTGGACCGTCCCAGCCGCTCATCGAGGGTGACGCGCAGCCGTGCCGCAGCCACTTGGACGCGGCGATGGGAAGCAGTCGGCACTGTGGAAGTCTTCACGGTAATGCGACGGGTAGTGCGGGCGGCCTTAGGCTCCGACGTATGCGTGCTCACTGGTCATCCTCCTTCGCTTCAGACTCTGTTGGTCCATTGTCGCCCATGTCGGTTCCGGAGTCCACGGCCGTGCCGTCGAACAGCTCAGCCTGCTGCCGGAGGTATTCGCCCAGGTTCCGCAGGTCCACATGCTCGTCATCCGGAACCTCGATGTAGATGGTCTCTTCCCGGGGGCGATCCTGGCCAGCAGTTTGTGCTGCGTTCGGCTCGCCGTTGACCACCTCCCAGGCGATGTCGAAAAGCTCCAGTTCCTCGTTATGGGCCAGATCGCTGTGCGCCAGGACGTCAAGCGTGGCGAGGCCCAGCGCCCGAGTGTCCTCGTCCTCCGACAACGCACGCTCCAGAGCCCACTGGGCACGCTTCCACCACTCAGCACGGCTGTCCGCAATGGTCTTCTGCTCGAGGGCGTTCCGGTCCGCTTGGCGCCTCTGCCCCAGCGCTTTTTCGTCAGCGGCGGTGCGCTGCCTGAGGATACGCCAGTTGATCAATGCTGCCAGCAGGGCCGCCAGGAGCACGGCCGCAGGGCTGAACAGGGCGACGTTCTGCCACCACTCCAGAGGAACGGGAGCCAGCGGGGCGGGAGATGGTGTCGGCGGCATGCCTTCAGCCTAAATGGCGGTCAGGACGTGAACCGGCAGAAGCGCCGTCGTCATGCTGCCGGGGGTTCGTCTCGGGATCAATCGAAGCCTCCTCACGGATTTCGTCCAGCAGATCATCCAGGCTGTGCGACAGATTGATAGGCCTCGATCCGGGAAATGGACATCTCCTCGGCGAACTTCCGCCACGGAAGGCGCTTGGCCCGGTCCGCTTTGATTTCCCGGGCATAGGGCGTGCCACGACGCCGGGGGGAGTTCTCGTTCTTGATCTGCCCCGGGTCGAGCGAGTCAGGACCCAGCCGGGCCAGTGCGGGGTCCAGGATTTCGTACCGGTGATGTGTGCGGCAGCCCACTACTCGCTCGACAGCGGACGAACAAACACAATGCCTTGCGCCGCCCGTTGACCTCGGATCATCGTGCCGGACATTCACATTAATGCGCACCAACCAGATAATCGATGGCGGCTTCCTGGAAGCCGGAGTCCATCCAGTAGCGGCGCTGGGCCTCCTTCGCCGCTGCAAGTTCGGGGCTGCTTTCCAAGGGTGCGTCGTCGGTGATGCCAGGGGCTGCCTGCAGGATCACCAGCGCGGCGTACGGCCAGCGGTTCCGAGGTTTGCTTTGAAGATCGCGTGGCCGGGGTTGTGGCCGCAGTGAGCAGCAAGTTGGCGGTGTCCTTGGAGGGCATCTTCTGCCACATGCGCTGGTTGGTGTCCGGATCGATCCACCGTACGTAGTGGGTGACGGATCCGTCTTTGCGTTTTCTTCCCGGTATGCCACAGAACCACTATGCGAAGACCGGGCCGGCGGGTGCCGCTTTTCAGCGTCCACGTGGGTGACACCGGAGCCCGCGTGGGCGGGGACAGAAAAAAACCCCTGGAATCCTTGGATTCCAGGGGTTTTCCCTTGTGCGCGGAGGGGGACTTGAACCCCCACCCCCTTTCGAGGACTAGCACCTCAAGCTAGCGCGTCTGCCATTCCGCCACCCGCGCAGGTGGTATTCGGTGAACCTTTTCGCCTTTCAGCGTTTCGGTTTTCTCCGAAGCAGCGAGAAAGACTCTAGCATGAAGTTTCCCGAAACAAATAATCGGGGCCAGCTCGGGCATGTGGGTAGGCTGAAGCCAGCCCGAGAGCCGACCCACGAGGAGTGAACCATGACTGAGATCAGGCCCGAGGACGAAGTCGTCAGAATCTGCCAGGAACTAATCCGGATTGACACGTCCAATTACGGGGACGGTTCCGGCCCGGGGGAGCGGGCAGCCGCCGAGTACACCGCGGGACTGATGACCGAAGTGGGGCTGGACGCCGAAATCTTCGAGTCCGCCCCGGGCCGCGCCAGCGTGGTGACCCGCCTCGCCGGGGAGGACCCGTCCGCCAGCGCCCTGGTCGTCCACGGACACCTGGATGTGGTCCCCGCACTCCGCGACCAGTGGTCGGTTGATCCCTTCGGCGCGGAGCTCAAGGACGGCATGATCTGGGGACGCGGCGCGGTCGACATGAAGGACATGGACGCCATGATCCTTTCCGTCCTCCGGGATTTCGCCCGGACCGGACGCAAGCCCAAGCGGGACCTGATCTTCGCGTTCTTCGCCGACGAGGAAGCCGGCGGCACCTATGGCGCCCGTTACGCGATCGAAAAGCGGCCCGAACTCTTCGCCGGCGCCACCGAGGCGATCTCCGAGGTCGGAGGATTCTCCGCCACGATCGGCGGCAAGCGCACGTACCTGCTCCAGACCGCCGAAAAGGGTCTCTCCTGGCTCCGCCTCGTCGCCCACGGCCGTGCGGGCCACGGCTCGCAGATCAACACGGACAACGCCGTCACCCGGCTGGCCAGTGCCGTCTCCCGGATCGGTGACTACCGCTGGCCGGTCGAGCTGACCCCCACCACCCGGCAGTTTCTCGACGGCGTCACGGAACTCACCGGCGTCGAGTTCGATCCGGACGATCCGGAGAAGATCCTCAAGGAGCTGGGCACGGTGGCACGCTTCGTCGGTGCCACCCTGCAGAACACCACGAACCCCACCCTGCTCAAGGGCGGCTACAAGCACAACGTGATCCCGGAGTCAGCCGAGGCCCTCATCGATTGCCGCACCCTGCCCGGCCAGGAGCAGCACGTCCTTGAAACCGTCCGGGAACTCGCCGGCAAGGGCGTGGACGTGAGCTATGTCCACAACGACGTCTCACTGGAGGTTCCGTTCGCCGGCAACCTCGTGGACTCCATGATCGACGCGCTGCACGCCGAGGACCCGGGGGCCAAGGTCCTCCCGTACACACTCTCCGGCGGCACGGACAACAAGTCCCTGAGCCGGCTCGGCATCACCGGCTACGGCTTCGCCCCGCTCCAGCTGCCGGAGGAGCTGGACTTCACCGGGATGTTCCATGGTGTCGATGAACGGGTCCCCACCGAGTCGCTGAAATTCGGCGCACGGGTCCTCGATACCCTGCTCACCAACTACTGACGCCCGGAAGGCACCGCCGATGAGCCCCGAAGCTGCACTGTCCGATGGCTTGCCCGATGCCCTGCTGGAACGGATCCGCGGGCGCGCCGCGGGCTACGACCGTGACAACGCCTTTTTCCAGGAGGATCTGGAGGAGCTGGCCGATGCCGGCTACCTGAAGATCTTCGTCCCGGCGGCCGACGGCGGACTGGGGCTCGGTCTCGCGGCCGCGGCGCAGCTGCAGCGGCGGTTGGCGACGGCGGCCCCGGCCACCGCCCTGGCCATCAACATGCACCTGGTCTGGACCGGCGTCGCGCATGTCCTGGCCGCCCGGGGTGACTCCTCCCTCGACTTCGTCCTCCGGGAGGCCGGGCAGGGCGAGATCTTTGCGTTCGGGAACTCGGAGGCGGGGAACGACTCGGTGCTCTTCGACTCCCGCACCGCCGCCGTCCCGCTGGCCGGGGGTGGCTACGCCTTCACGGGCCGCAAGATCTTCACGAGCCTCTCGCCGGCCTGGACCCGGCTGGGCATCTTCGGAAAGGACACCTCGGCCGGAAACGGCGACGGGCAACTGGTCCACGGCTTTCTCACCCGCGACACCCCGGGGTATGAGATCCTGCCCGACTGGGACACCCTGGGCATGCGCGCCAGCCAGTCGAACACCACGGTCCTGGCCGGCGCGGTGGTGCCCGCGGACCGGATCTTCCGGAAGCTGCCGGTCGGCCCGAACGCTGACCCGCTGATCTTCGCCATCTTTGCCTGCTTCGAGACGCTGCTGGCGGCGGTGTATACGGGCATCGGCGAGCGGGCTCTCGCCCTGGCGGTGGAGGCCGTGACACGGCGGACATCCTTCAAGAACGGCGGACGGAGCTACGCCCAGGATCCAGACATCCGCTGGAAGGTGGCGGACGCGGCGATGGCCATGGACGCGCTGTACCCCCAGCTGTCGACCGTCACCGCCGACGTCGACGCGCTGGCCGATCATGCGGGCCAATGGTTCCCGAAGCTGGTTGGCCTGAAAGTCAGCGCGACAGAGACGGCCCGAACCGTCGTGGATCTGGCCATCCGGGTCTCCGGAGGATCCAGCTACTTCCGCGGGTCCGAACTGGAGCGGCTGTACCGGGACGTGCTGGCGGGAATGTTCCACCCCTCCGACGACGAATCAGCGCACACCACGGTGGCCAACGCCTGGCTGGGTCCGCTCGAGACCAGCTAGAAGGTCCGCTGGACCTGGGTGACGCGGCGGCGGAGCCAGAAGCGCCGGCCGCCGCCCAAATACAGCACGCTGCGCTCCAGTTCCCACTTGCCGTACTCGGAGTGCTCCACCAGGCGGCGGTGCGCTTCCGGCAGGGAATCCTCAGGACTGACGGTCAGTACGAGGTACTCGTACTGCCTCACATAGTCCCGTTCCCGCCGGACTGAACTGCTGAGAAAATGTTCCTTCATTGCTCTCCATTTTCTACCTTTTCCGGCTAACGTGAAGTCATGAGCATCGATCCGCGTGTCGCGCTTCAATCCCTAACGTCTGCCCTGGAAGAGCACCTCGCAGCGGTGTCGGCACGCCGGGGAGACGGGGACCCTGCGGTCGAGGCAGCGTTTTTTTCCGTTGCCGATGCCTTTGAAGTCTACGACGACTCGCTCTACGACGCCTACGGCGAAGTTACTCCGCTGCAGGTGATCGAGGACGACAGCGACGAAGACGAGGAAGAAGACGTCGACGACGAGGAAGACCTCGAAATCCTCCAGGACTAAGGCCGCTCAAACCCGCCCCAGCACCCGCTCAGGCGTGCCCTGGGTTCTCGCGGGCATGACCCTGTCAGCCCTGAACTCAGGCGGGGCTGGAAACATCCTCCAGTGCCTGGGCAATCTGCGGCGGAAGCGGCGCGAGCGTGGAATCCAGGATTTCCTTGAGCTGCACGGGCGTGCGTGCGCCGACAATCGCCGTCGCGACCCCGTGCTGGGACAGCAGCCAGCTCAATGAGACATCCAGTGCGGTCCGCCCCAGGCCTTTCGCCGCCATCGCGACGGCCTCCACCACACTGGACGCGGCCCCCTCGAGGTACGGCTCGACGTAGCCGGCCAGCCGCGAATGGGCCGCCCGCGAGTCCGCGGGAATGTGCCCGCGGTACTTTCCGCTCAACACCCCCCGCCCCACCGGACCCCACGCCATCAGGCCCAGGCCCGCGTCCTCAATGGCAGGAATCAGTTCAGCTTCGGGGGAGCGGCGCAGCAGGGAGTATTCCGACTGGTTCGCGATCAGCGGGAACCCCGCGACCGCGGCGGCCTTCGCCGTCTGCCAGCCGTTGAAATTGGATACGCCCGCGTACCGGGCGCGGCCGGAGCGGACGGCGAATTCGAGCGCTGACAGGGTCTCCTCCAGCGGTACGTTCGGGTCCCAGGCCTGGGCAAACCAGAGGTCGACGTAGTCGGTGCCAAGCCGGGCCAGGCTCGCGTCCAGGCTGGAAAGCAGCGCGTTCCGGGAGGTGTCGACGCTGCGCCTGCCGTCCGACGTCGTCAGTCCGGCTTTGGTGGAGATCACCACTTCGGAGCGCGCCACCACGTCCCCCAGCATCCCGCCCAGCATGGCTTCCGCCTGGCCGTCGCCGTAGGATGCGGCCGTGTCGATCAGGGTTCCGCCACCGTCCACGAAGGTGCGGAGCAGCGCCGAGGCGTCCTGCTCATCCGTTTCCCGGGCCCAGGACATGGTGCCGAGGGAAAGGGAGGACACACGCAATCCACTGTTGCCGACATATCGCTGCTGCATGTCAGCAAGCTTACGGGGATTCGCCCCGCATCATGACGTAGGGTCTATAAACGTGAACTGGTTTGAAGCGGCCTTTCTGGGCCTTGTGCAGGGACTGACAGAGTTCCTCCCGATCTCCTCAAGCGCCCATCTGCGGATCGTAGGCTCCTTCCTGCCCAACGCGGCCGACCCGGGGGCCGCGTTCACCGCGATCACCCAGCTCGGGACGGAAACCGCCGTGATTGTGTACTTCTGGCGCGACATCGTGCGGATCGTCAGAGCCTGGGCCGGCTCCCTGACCGGCAGAGTCTCCCGCCAGCACCCTGACGCCCGGATGGGCTGGCTGGTCATCCTGGGCAGCCTGCCGATCATCGTCCTGGGGCTGCTCTTCCAGGACCAGATCGAGTCCGTGCTGCGCAGCCTCTGGATAGTGGCGACCACGCTGATCGTTTTCGGCATGATCCTCGCCGTCGCCGACGCCGTCGGCCGGCAGCAGCGCGACCTGACCCAGCTGACCTACAGGCACGGCATCTTCTTCGGCCTGGCCCAGGCCATGGCACTGATCCCCGGCGTTTCCCGGTCGGGCGGCACGATCACCGCCGGGCTGCTGATGGGCTACACCCGCGAAGCGGCCGCCCGGTATTCCTTCCTGCTGGCGATCCCGGCCGTGTTCGGCAGCGGCCTGTACCAGCTCTACAAGGTCGTCGCCAAGGACGGCGTCACCGGACCCTACAGCCTCCCGGAAACGGCACTCGCGACGGCCGTCGCTTTTGTGGTCGGCTACATCATCATCGGCTGGTTCCTGAAATACGTCTCAACCCACAGCTACCGGCTCTTCGTCTGGTACCGGATCCTGCTCGGCCTGGCCCTGTACGTGCTGCTCGGTTTCAACGTCATCAGCGCCTAGCACTAGGCTTGGGCTGTGAAGTCTTGGATCTCCCGCCCCGTTCCCCAGCTCCCCGGCAGCATGGCTGCCCTCCGCCTCTTCGACACCGCCAAAGGCAGCGTCGTTACCCTCGGAGCAGCCGGCGAACAGTCAATGTACGTCTGCGGCATCACCCCGTATGACGCTACCCATATGGGGCACGCGGCCAGTTATGTCGCGTTCGACCTGCTCAACCGCGCCTGGCGGGACGGCCGCCAGCACGTCGCCTACGTGCAGAACGTCACCGACGTCGACGACCCACTGCTGGAGCGCGCGACGGCGACCGGTGTGGACTGGCGCGATCTCGCCGCCAGCCAGATCGAGCTTTTCCAGACGGACATGGAAGCGCTCAACGTGCTGGCGCCCGACCACTATGTGGGCGCCGTGGAAGTCATTCCGCTGATCGTGCCGGCCATCGAGCTGCTCGTGCAGCGGGGTTTGGCCTACCGGGTGGCCGGCGGCGCCGGCGAGCCCGACGGGGATGTCTACTACGACGTCGAAGCCGCCGGCAAGCACTCCGCCGAGGCCACCGACGCCTGGACCCTGGGCTCGGTCTCCGGACTGTCCGACGCCGAGATGCTGGAGCTGTTCGCCGAACGCGGCGGGGATCCGGGCCGGGCCGGCAAACGCCAGGCGCTTGACCCGCTGCTCTGGCGGGTCGCCCGCGAGGGCGAACCGAGCTGGCCGGGTGGCGGCCTCGGGGACGGCCGGCCGGGCTGGCACATCGAATGCACCGTCATCGCCCAAAAGTACCTGCCCGCGCCGTTCACCGTGCAGGGCGGCGGCTCGGACCTGATCTTCCCGCACCACGAAATGGGCGCCGGGCACGCCTACTCCCTGTCCGGTGTGCCGCTGGCACACCACTTCGCGCACGCCGGGATGGTGGGGCTCGATGGCGAGAAGATGAGCAAGTCCAAGGGCAACCTGGTCCTCGTGTCCAAACTCCGCGCCGCGGGCGAGGAACCGGCAGCGATCCGGCTCGCCATCCTGGCCCACCACTACCGAAGCGACTGGTCCTGGACCGACGCCGGGTTCGCCGAGGCCAAGGACCGCCTCCGCACCTGGCGGGACGCCCTCGAGGCGGCTCCCGCCGGCTCAGCCGCGGCTCTGGTCGCCCGGCTGCGGGCCGAACTTTCGAACGACCTGAACGCCCCCGGGGCCGTCGCCGCCATGGATGACTGGGCCAAGGCCGCGCTCCACGCTGGCCACGCGGGCTGCCCGACGGACGCCGCCCTGGTCAGCGACGCCGTCAACGCCCTGCTCGGCGTCGAACTCTAGACGCGGGAGTCGAACCCCGGACCTGGCGCCGGACGCGCGGGCGCCGGACGCTTAGGGTTTGTCCTTGCCGCGGCGTTTGAGGTAGCGCTCGAATTCCCGGGCGATCGACTCGCCGCTGGCCTCGGGGAGGTCGGCGGTGTCCTTCGCTTCCTCCAGCTGGCGCACGTACGCCGCAATTTCAGGATCCTCGGTGGCCAGCTCATCAACGCCGCGCTCCCAGGCATCGGACTCGTCCACGAGGTCCTGTGTGTCGAGCGGAACCTGCAGCAGTTCCTCGATCCGGTGCAGCAGCGCGAGCTGGGCCTTGGGGGAGGGGGCCTGCGCGACGTAATGCGGGACAGCGGCCCAGAGCGAGACCGTGGGCAGCCCGGCCAGCAGCGCAACCTCGGCGAGGACCCCAACAATGCCCACCGGACCCTCGTACTGGGAGGCCTCCAGGTCCATCCGCTCACGCAGTGCAGGGTCATCCGAGGACGTGCTCACCGGAATCGGCCGGCTGTGCGGCACGTCGGCGAGGAGGGCGCCGACCAGGATCACGTAGTCCACGTGCAGCGCCTCGGCATGGACCAGCAGTTCCGCGGTGTATGCCCGCCACTTGTAGGACGGCTCCGTGCCCTGGACGAAGATGACGTCGACGTTGGAGCCGGGAACGCTGGCCTTAAAGATGCGGGTGGAGGGCCACTTGATCTTCCGCTCCCCGGATGCCGTGCGGCGGATCGTGGGCCGGGTGAACTGGAAGTCGTAGTACTCGTCGGCGTCGACCGAACCGACCTTCTTGCCGCCCCACAGCTTGTTGAGGTAGCGCAAAGCATCGCTGGCAGCCTCCCCGGCGTCGTTCCAGCCTTCGAAGGCAGCGAGCATCACCGTGATGCGCCGGCCCTCGGGGACGGGCAGCAGCAGCCGTTCCGGCTCGGGCACGCCGCCCGTTTCCGCGGGGTCTACCTCGAAGCTATTCATCTCTTCACCCTACGTCCAAGCACCCGGCCCCCGCAGGGAATGAAGCGCCGGGAATCGCCGGCGGCCGCGCTGATTCGCCGTAGGCGTAGTATCAGCCCCCACACAGGGCCGCACCGTAGACTGGAAAGCATGCAATCCTCAGTTCCCCAGCCCCTGTTCAAAGCCGCGCTCTGGGACATGGATGGCACCATCGTGGACACCGAGCCGTACTGGATCGAGGCTGAACATGCCCTGGTGGCCGCCCACGGCGGACACTGGTCCCACGAGAAGGCCATGCAGCTGGTGGGCCAGTCCCTGGTGTTCTCGGCCGGCATCCTGCAGGATTCCGGCGTGGCGCTGGAGCGCCGGGAGATCATCGACATCCTGACCGCCCACGTCATCAGCCAGGTCCGCACGTCCGTGCCGTGGCGGCCCGGCGCCCGCGAACTGCTGGAGGAGCTCCACAGCGCGGGCATCCGCTGCGCCCTCGTGACCATGTCCGAGGCCCCGCTGGCCCGGGAAATCGTGGCCAGCCTGCCCAAGCCCTACTTTGATTTCCTCGTCACCGGCGACACCGTCACGCAGGGCAAGCCGCACCCCGAGGCCTACCTCAGGGCGGTGGAACTGCTGCAGGAACAGGACCCGGAACTCGGACCGGAGCACTGCATCGCACTGGAGGACTCCGTCCCGGGCGTCGCGTCCGCCGTCGCCTCGGGCGTGCTGACCGTCGCCATCCCGCACATCATGCCGCTGCCGCACGATCCGCGCCACGCCGTTTGGGACACCCTGGCCGGCCGCACCGTGGCTGATCTCGAGGACCTCGTCGCCCTGCGCCACGAATTCCCGGATGCGGCCTTCGGCCGGGCCGGCGGCACCGACCCCGCCCCCGACGGCGCGGATGAACCCGGCGCAGCAAAGGTCCCGGTCCATGACTGACACCGACACGCGCAGCGGGCGGGAGCCGCAGAAGCAGGGCCGCAAAGAAGGCATCCCGCTGGGACGGATCGCCGGCATCCCGGTGATCCTCGCCTATTCCTGGTTCATCATTGCGGCGTTTACGGTGATCGTCTACGGCCCCGTGCTGCAGAAGAACAACCCGGAACTGGGCATCGGCGCGTACGTCGTGGCGTTCGCCTACTCGGTCCTGCTGCTGGTCTCGGTCCTGGTGCATGAGCTCGCGCACGCCCTGACCGCGAAGATCTACCACTGGCCCAGCGAAAAGATTGTCCTGAACCTCTGGGGCGGCCACACCCAGTTTGAGAGTTTCACCGCGTCTCCCGGCCGTTCCGTCCTCGTCGCGCTGGCGGGTCCCGCGGCCAACTTCGTCCTCGCTGCCGGGGGCTGGCTCGTCCTGACCGGCGGCGGGCTCACCGGCGTCGCCGGTATCCTGGCGAACATCTTCGTCTGGGCCAACCTGCTGATCGGCATCTTCAACGTCCTGCCCGGGCTGCCCCTGGACGGTGGCCGGCTGGTCGAATCAGCTGTCTGGAAGCTGACCGGCAGCCACGAAAAAGGCACCATTGCTGCCGGTTGGGGCGGCCGGATCATCGTGATCGGCCTGGTGGCGTGGTTCGTGGTCCTGCCCCTGCTCGCTGGCGGCCGGCCGGACACCTCCCTGATGCTCATCACGCTCCTCGTCTGCAGCTTCCTCTGGATGGGCGCCACCGCCTCGATCAGGCAGGCCCGGCTGCGCGGCCGGCTGCCGCTGGTGGAAGCCGGCGCACTGGCCGATCCTGCGGTAGGCCTCCCGGAATCGGCCACCGTGGCGGACCTGCTGGCGCTGCCCCGGGACCGTAGCACCGGGGCACCCCCCGCCGTCGTGCTGTACCGCCCCGACGGGCGACCGGCCGCCGTGGTCGACGCCGGCGCAGTCGCCGCCGTTCCCGCGGCCGCCGCCGCCTCGACCCCGGTCACAGCCGTGTCCTATGCCTTGGGTGCAGGCGCCTATGTGCCCGAAGGGTCCAAGGGGCAGGAACTGATCCAGTACCTGTCCCAACTCGACGGGCTGGAGTATGCCGTCGTGGACAGTGCCGGAACCGTCACCGGCCTCCTGCGGCAATCCGCCGTGCTGGCCGCGCTCACGGGCAAGGCCGCCGGGGCCGGCAGACGGATGTACGGCCAAAGCCGGTAGAGTTACCTGCCGGTCGTGTATTTCCAGCCCGGGTTCGAGTCCCCGGGCACCAGCAGCCGGACCGCCGGCACCATCCGCGGCCACCCAGCTTTCCAGGAGCGAGGAACATCTTCATGAGCAGCGACACCGCCGCCAGCACCAGCCCCGACGACGCCGCCACAGCCGGCAGCGCGGCCATCCACACTGCCGCCCCGGCAACCGGACTGCCCGCTGCCGCCGCCCCGGTGGGCGCAGCCCGCCGCCGCGGACCGTTCCGCGAAGGCGAACGCGTTCAGCTCACCGACGAACGCGGCCGGATGAACACGATCAGCCTTGAAGCCGGCGGAGCGTTCCACACCCACCGCGGCTTCCTCAACCACGATGAGATCATCGGCCAGCCGGACGGCTCCGTGGTGGTCAACAACGTCGGCCAGCAATACCAGACACTGCGCCCCCTGCTCTCGGACTTCGTGCTGTCGATGCCGCGCGGCGCGGCCGTGGTCTACCCCAAGGACGCCGGCCAGATTGTCACCATGGCCGACATCTTCCCCGGCGCGCGCGTCGTCGAGGCGGGCGTGGGCTCCGGTGCGCTGTCCATCTCGCTGCTCCGCGCGGTGGGGGACAACGGCTACCTGCACTCCTTTGAACGCCGGGAGGAATTCGCCGACATCGCCCGCGGCAACGTCGAGACGATCTTCGGCGGTCCGCACCCGGCCTGGCAGATCTCCCTCGGGGACTTCCAGGAGGAAGTGGTCCGCACCGAGGAACCCGGTTCCGTGGACCGTGTGGTCCTGGACATGCTCGCCCCGTGGGAATGCCTCGACGCCGTCGCCACCGTTCTCGCCCCGGGCGGCGTGTGGATCAACTATGTCGCCACGGTGACGCAGCTGTCCCGGACCGCGGAGGCCATCCGGGCCGACGGCCGCTTCACCGAACCCGACGCCTGGGAATCCATGGTCCGCGGCTGGCACCTTGAGGGCCTGGCGGTCCGGCCGGACCACCGGATGGTCGCGCACACCGGCTTCCTGCTCGTCACCCGCCGGCTGGCGGACGGGGTCACGGGCATCTCCGTGAAGCGCCGCCCGTCCAAGACCGGCTTCAACGAAGAGGACGTCAACGCCTGGACACCGGGTGCCGTGGGGGAGCGCGCCGTTTCGGACAAAAAGCTCCGCCGGGCCGCCCGCGATGCCATCGCCGGAACCAACGTTAAGGACGATCCGGATATTACGAAGTAGTCCGTATTTCGGAAGTCTTCAGCGGCGTCCGGCTTCTTGGGGCTAATGTCTTAATAGAAGCGCAGGAAGGGGCTGATGCACGATGGAGACTCCGAACACCGATCCGGACCTGACCCCGGCAGAGGACGCGGGGGACGCGGGGGACGCGGCGGGACAGCCGCGTCCCGCCGGCGATGACCGCTACGCGGCCAGCGAACTGTCGGTGGCCGAGCGGCAGGTCAATATCCTCCGGGACAAGCTCCGGCATATTGACCGCCAGCTCGCCGCCGCCACCCAGAACAACTCCAAGCTGGTGGGCATGCTGGAGACCGCGAAAGCGGAAATCCTCCGGCTGAAGAACGCCCTCGACCAGGAGGGCCAGCCGCCGTACAGCTTCGGCACCGTGTTGCAGCTGAACCCCGGACGCCATTCCTCCGCCGGCAACGGCGGGCAGGCCGCCACCGAGGAATCGGTGGACATCTTCAACGCCGGCCGCAAGATGCGCGTCGGGATCAGCCCGCTGGTCAACATGAACCAGCTCGCCGTTGGCCAGGAAGTGCTCCTCAACGAGGCACTGATGGTGGTCGCCGGGCTGGGCTACGAACGGGCCGGGGAACTCGTCACACTGAAGGAAATGCTGGGCGTTGACCGCGCCCTCGTGGTCGGACGGGCGGATGAGGAGCGCGTTGTCCGGCTCTCCGGCGCCCTGCTCGCCCAGAAGCTCCGGGTCGGGGACGCCCTCTCGGTCGATTCGCGCACCGGTTACGCCCTGGAAAAGGTCCCGCGCTCGGAGGTGGAGAACCTCGTCCTCGAGGAGGTCCCGGACATCACCTACCAGGACATCGGCGGCCTGGGACCGCAGATCGAACAGATCCGCGACGCCGTGGAGCTGCCGTTCCTGCACCCGGACCTGTACCGCGAGCACGGCCTCAAGGCGCCCAAGGGAATCCTGCTCTATGGTCCGCCGGGCTGCGGCAAGACCCTGATTGCCAAGGCCGTCGCGAATTCCCTCGCCGCCCGGGCAGCCGAACGCACCGGCAAGACCGACATGAAGAGCTACTTCCTGAATATCAAGGGCCCGGAGCTGCTGGACAAGTACGTCGGCGAGACCGAACGGCACATCCGGCTGATCTTCGCCCGCGCCCGGGAGAAGGCTTCCGAGGGCAGCCCCGTGGTGGTCTTCTTCGACGAAATGGACTCGCTCTTCCGTACCCGCGGCACCGGCATCTCCTCCGACGTGGAAACCACCATCGTCCCGCAGCTGCTCAGCGAGATTGACGGGGTCGAGCGGCTCGACAACGTGATCGTCATCGGCGCGTCCAACCGTGAAGACATGATCGACCCCGCGATCCTGCGGCCGGGCCGGCTGGACGTCAAGGTCAAGATCCACCGCCCGGACGCGGAGGCCGCGGCGGACATCTTCAACAAATACATCACGGCCGACCTGCCGTTCCACGAGTCGGACCTCGCCGAGCACCACGGTGATGTCCAGGCCACCGTGGATGCGATGGTCCAGCGCACCGTGGAGGCCATGTACTCCACCGACAAGTCCAACGAATACCTCGAGGTCACCTACGCCAACGGCGACACCGAGATGCTCTACTTCAAGGACTTCAATTCCGGCGCCGTCGTTCAAAACGTCGTGGACCGGGCCAAGAAGTACGCCATCAAGGACCTGCTCACCGTGGGCCAGAAGGGCATCCGGATCGATCACCTGCTCCGCGCCGTCGTGGACGAGTTCCGCGAGCATGAGGACATGCCCAACACCACCAATCCGGACGACTGGGCGCGGATCTCGGGCAAGAAGGGCGAACGCATCACCTACATCCGGACCATCGTCCAGGGCAAAGCGGGCCAGGAACCCGGCAAATCCATCGAGACGATGCCGAGCACGGGCCAGTACCTGTGACGTCGGCGGTGCCCGGCAGACCGGCCGGTGCATCCGGTGGCCTGCCGGCGGGCGGAGCCATGCGGGTGATGGGCTCGGAGACCGAATACGGGATCCACGCCCCCTCCGCGCCCGGCGCGAACGCGACCATGATGTCCGCGCGGGTGATCCAGGCCTACGCCCAGGTCACCCGGCAGCGCGCCGCCGGCGGTGCCGAGACCCGCTGGGACTACACCGACGAGGAACCGCTGCACGACGCCCGCGGCTGGACGCTGGAGCGCGGTCAGGCCGAACCGGACCAGCTGACCGACCAGCCGCCCGTTCTCGACGCCGAGGCCGTCGCCCTCGCCTATGGGCGGCAGGAGCTGGAGGCCGACGGCGAGGACGAGTCCGGCACGCTGTTAATGAACATGGTCCTGGGCAATGGTGCCCGGCTCTACGTGGACCATGCCCACCCCGAGTACTCCAGCCCGGAAGTGACCAACCCGCGCGACGTCGTCACCTGGGATGCCGCCGGGGACCTTGTGGCGCTTGCCGCGGTGCGACGGCTGGCTGCCGATCCTGGGCTGCCGCCGGTGAATCTCTACAAGAACAACACCGACAACAAATCCGTCTCCTACGGGTCGCACGAGAATTACCTGATGCCCCGCTCGGTGCCGTTCGGGGACATCGTCCGCGGCCTCACACCGTTCTTTATCACGCGCCAGATCATCTGCGGTGCCGGCCGGGTCGGCATGAAGCAGGACGGCTCCCGCCCCGGCTACCAGATCAGCCAGCGCGCAGATTTCTTCGAGACCGAGGTCGGCCTGGAGACCACCATCCGGCGGCCCATCATCAACACCCGCGATGAACCGCACGCCACCGCCGACAAGTACCGGCGGCTGCATGTCATCATCGGCGACGCCAACCTCAGCCAGGCCTCCAATTACCTCAAGTTCGGCAGCACCGCGATGGTGCTCAGCCTGATCGAGGCCGGCCTTGCCCCCAAGATCGAGGTCCATGAGCCGGTCGCCGCGCTGCAGGCCGTCAGCCACGACACCTCGCTCACCGCCACCGTGCGGCTGCTCGACGGGCGGCGGATCACCGCCCTGGACCTGCAATGGATCTACTACGAAGCGGCCGCGAAGCATGCCCAGGACACCGGCGTCGCCGACGCCGTGGACGGGGACGGCCACACACACGAGGTACTGGAACGCTGGGCGGCGACGCTGACCGAACTGGGCAGCGACCGGGCGGCGGCCGCGACCTCCGTGGAATGGCTGGCTAAACTTTCGCTGCTGGACGGCTACCGGGAGCGCGACGGGCTGGACTGGGGACACGCACGGCTGGGCCTCGTGGACCTGCAGTGGGCTGACATCCGCCCCGAAAAGGGCCTCTATTACCGCCTGCTGGCGCGGGAACGCCTGCGGCGGATCGTCGACGACGGCGTGATTCAGCGGGCGGTTACGGAACCGCCGTCGGACACCAGGGCCTTCTTCCGGGGCCGCTGCGTGAGCCGGTTCGGGGCCGATGTCGTCGGTGCCAGCTGGGACTCCGTGATCTTCGATCTGCCCGGCCGCGGCAGGCTGCAGCGGGTCCCCACCCGGGAACCGCTGCGCGGCACCGAGGCCCTCACCGGCGTGCTGTTCGCCCGGCACCGGGACGCCGGGCCGTTCCTCGCCGAGCTGCTGGGACTGCCACCCGGTTCGTAGCGAAAAGAGCCCCGCCGGAGCCCCGGGCGTGGCAATATGGCTTACAGGATGTCCCTTGCGAAAATGGGACGGACAGAAGGAGAAAACAATGGCAGGCCAGGAGCAGCAGCAGCCCACATCGCGGGACACCGAAGTCGAGGAAGACGTCCCCGCGGCCCCGCCGGCTCCCGCGGAGGGACAGGCGTCAGCGGCCACCCAGGGCGTCGACGATCTGCTGGATGAGATCGACGGCGTGCTGGAGTCCAACGCCGAAGAGTTCGTCCGGGCTTTTGTCCAAAAGGGCGGCCAGTAGCGCCGCCGGACCGCGGCGGCCCAAGGGTTGCGCCGGGACAGGGATGAGGACCGGAAGTCGTTGATTCACTACGTTGAGGGAGTGCACCAGTGCAGGAAACCACCGCCAACCAGGTAGCCGCCAACGCCACGTCCTCCTTTACCGAACATCTGCAGCGCCAACGCCCCGATTTACTGCCGTTCGGCCAACTGCCGTCCGGCCAGCTGCCATTCGGCCAGGGCCAGCAGCTGCCGGCCGGCAACGCCGCGCCGCTGCAGGCGCCGCACGGGACCACGATTGTTGCGCTGACGTATGCCGGCGGAGTGCTGATGGCCGGCGACCGGCGCGCCACCATGGGCAACATCATCGCCAGCCGGCACATCGAGAAAGTGTTTCCGGCGGACCAGTATTCCGTGCTCGGCATCGCCGGAACCGCAGGAATCGCGCTCGACATCACCCGGCTCTTCCAGGTCGAGCTCGAACACTACGAAAAGATCGAAGGGACCCTGCTGAGTCTCGACGGCAAAGCCAACCGTCTCGGTGCCATGATCCGCAGCAACCTGCCGATGGCGATGCAGGGCCTCGCCGTCGTGCCGCTCTTCGCCGGCTTCGACCGTCCCGCGGGCGTGGGCCGGCTCTTTTCCTACGATGTCACCGGCGGCCGGTACGAGGAACAGGAGCACCATTCGGTGGGTTCGGGATCGATGTTCGCGCGCGGCGCGCTCAAGAAACTCTGGCGGCCCAACCTCCCGGAACAGGACGCCGTCGCCGTCGCGGTCGAGGCGCTTTACGACGCCGCCGACGACGACTCCGCCACCGGCGGCCCGGACCCCGTCCGGCAGCTCTGGCCTGTCGTTTACATCGTCAACCGGACCGGGGCCTACCGGGTTCCGGAACGCGAGCTCGCGGCCATGGCCGGCACCATCATTGAATCCAGGGCCGTGGCCCAGCGGGAGGCCTGAGATGACCCAGCAGTTCTACGTATCGCCCGAACAACTGATGAAGGACCGCGCGGATTTCGCGCGGAAGGGCATTGCGCGCGGGCGTTCCGTAGTGGTCATCAGCTGCCGTGACGGGATCGCCCTGGTGGCCGAGAACCCCTCCCCGTCGCTGCACAAAATCGGCGAAATCTACGACAAGATCGCGTTTGCGGCCGTCGGGAAGTACAACGAATTCGAAAGCCTCCGGCAGGCCGGGGTGCGCTACGCCGACGTGCGTGGCTACTCGTACGACCGGGAGGACGTCACCGCCCGGGGCCTCGCGAGCGTTTACGCGCAAAGCCTCGGGGCGGTCTTCACCGCGGAGCAGAAACCCTTCGAGGTTGAACTGGCCGTGGCCGAGGTGGGTGCCAGCGCGGAGGAGGACCACCTCTACCGGCTGACGTTCGACGGGTCCATCGCGGACGAGAACGGCTTCATCGTGATGGGCGGCCAGGCGGACAAGGTATCCGAGGCCGTCGCGGCGGGCTGGCAGGGCGCCCTGGACTTCGCCGGCGCCATCCGGCTCGCCCTGGCCGGCCTTGTTGCGGACAAGGACACACCCACGCTGCCGGCGTCGGCCGTGGAGGTGGCGGTGCTGGACCGCGGCTCGGAAAGCAGCCGCGGCACCCGCCGCGCCTTCCGCCGGCTCGAGGACGCAGACGTCACCGCACTGCTCGCTGAGGAGAACTGAGATGGACAAGCGCATTTTCGGCATTGAGACCGAGTTCGGGATTTCCTACTCAAGCCCGGAGTCCCGCCCGCTGGCCCCCGAAGAGGTGGCCCGCTACCTGTTCCGCAAAGTGGTCAGCTGGGGGAGATCCTCGAATGTGTTCCTGACCAACGGGTCCCGGCTGTACCTCGACGTCGGATCCCACCCGGAGTATGCCACCGCGGAGTGCGACGACCTCCTCCAGCTGATCGCCCATGACCGGGCCGGTGAACTGATATTGGACGACCTCGTCGACGAGGCCCAGGAACGGCTCGCGGCGGAGGGCTTCAACGGCACGGTCTACCTGTTCAAGAACAACACGGACTCCGCGGGGAACTCGTATGGCAGCCACGAAAACTACCTGATCCCGCGGCGCGGCGAGTTCTCCCGGCTGGCCGAAATCCTGATTCCGTTCCTCGTGACCCGGCAGCTGATCGCCGGAGCCGGCAAGATCCTGAAGACCCCGCATGGAGCGACCTTCGCCTTCTCACAGCGCGCGGACCACATCTGGGAGGGCGTCTCCTCCGCGACCACCCGGTCCCGGCCGATCATCAACACCCGCGACGAGCCGCACGCCGACGCCGAGTTCTACCGCCGGCTGCACGTGATCGTGGGCGACTCCAACATGTCCGAAACCACGGCGCTGCTCAAGGTCGGGACCGTTGACCTGATCCTGCGGATGATCGAAGCCGGGGTGATCATGCGCGACATGCGGATGGAGAACCCGATCCGCAGCATCCGGGAGATCTCCCATGACCTCAGCGGCCGTGCCCTCGTCCGGCTCGCCAACGGCCGCCAGCTCACGGCCCTGGATATCCAGCGTGAATACCTGGCCAAGGTCACGGCCTTCGTCGCCGAGCAAGGCGCCCACAACGCCCACGTCCCGCTGATCCTCGACCTCTGGGAACGCACCCTCGATGCGATCGAAAGCGGCGACACCAGCAAGATCGACACCGAAGTGGACTGGGCGATCAAGAAGAAGCTGATGGACAACTACCGCGAAAGGCATAGCCTCGGCCTCGACGCACCGCGGATCGCCCAGTTGGACCTGACCTACCACGACATTTCGCGCACCCGTGGGCTGTACTACCTGCTCCAGACCCGGGGTGCCGTACGCCGTGTGGTCGATGACACCGCGGTCAAGGACGCGGTGGACGCCCCGCCCCAGACCACCCGTGCCAAACTCCGCGGCGACTTCGTCCGGCGGGCACAGGAACTGGGGCGCGACTACACCGTGGACTGGGTGCATCTGAAGCTCAATGACCGCGCCCACCAGACACTTTTGTGCAAAGACCCGTTCCGGAGTGTGGACGAGCGGGTGGATGCCCTGCTGGACTCTATGGGCTGATACCCAGCTTTCCACGTTATTCTGGATGGGGTGCCGTTCGCGGCGACCGCTTGCCTCGCCGCTGGCAGCTGCCCGGCGAGGCGTCCATCCTGCCCCGACGAAAGTTCTTACGTGCGCCGACTACTTGCAATTCTTCTTCCCGGACTGCTGCTGCTGACTGCCTGCGGCGGCGGCGAACCCGCTGCCCCGGAACCGAGCAGCCAGTCCGCCGGCGAAACCGCCAAACTGGACTCCCTCAAGCTGACGGAGAACGGCGACAAGAAGGCACCCGGTGTCGAATTCACCAAGCCCCTCGAGGTCACCCAGCCGACCGTCAAGGTGATCACGGAGGGCGACGGCGACCCGGTCAAGGAAAACCAGATCGCCTCCATTTCAATTGTTGCCCTGAGCGGCAAGGACGGCTCGACCCTCGAGGACACCTTTGCGAACGATCCGGAGGAGCTCGAACTTAATGAAGAGCTCAAGACCGGCAGCCCGGTTATCTACAACGCCTTCGTAGGCGCGAAGGTCGGATCGAACGTGGCCCTGGCCGTTCCCGGCGCCGCAGCCGCTGAAGGCGCCGAAGGCGCCGAAGCGCAGCCCACCCAGCTGCTCGTCGTCAAGGTGATCTCCGCCAAGGACGCACCCAAGGTCCTGGACAAGCCCGAGGGTGAGACCGTCATCCCGCCGGCCGGCCTGCCGACCGTCAAGGACAACGACAAGGGTATTCCGGAGATCTCCGTCGCCGGCGTCGCCGCCCCGACCGCACTGGTGTCCCAGGACCTCATCAAGGGCACTGGCCCTGAGGTTAAGGAAACGGACACGCTCACCGTGAACTACGTCGGCGTGACCCTGGCCGAAGGCAAGGTCTTCGACTCCAGCTTCGACAGTGGCAAGAAGGCCACCTTCCCGCTCACCGGCGTCATCAAGGGCTGGACCCAGGGTCTGACCGGCAAAACTGTCGGCTCCCGCGTCCTCCTGGTCATCCCCAAGGACCTCGCCTACCCTGACGCCACGGCCGCCAGTGGCCAGCCTGTAGGCGACCTCGTCTTCGTCGTCGATATTCTCGGCACCCGCTAACCCTGCACTACCCCCAAGCCCCACCAGAAGGAGCAACCATGTCATTTGGACAGCGCAACATCGACCGCCAGAAGCCGGAAATTGACTTCCCCCAGGGCGACGTTCCCTCCGAACTCGTCATCACCGACCTGATCGAGGGCGACGGCGCCGAAGCCAAGGCCGGCGACACCGTCTCCACCCACTACGTCGGCGTGGCCTGGTCCACCGGCGAGGAATTTGACGCCTCCTGGGGCCGCGGCGCACCGCTCGACTTCCGCGTCGGCGTCGGACAGGTCATCCAGGGCTGGGACCAGGGCCTGCTGGGCATGAAGGTCGGCGGCCGCCGCCGGCTGGAGATCCCCTCCGAACTGGCTTACGGCTCCCGCGGCGCCGGCGGGGCGATCGGCCCGAACGAGGCCCTGATCTTCGTCGTCGACCTCGTCGCCGTCCGCTAGACACCTGGCTCGCTGAATACCCGGCACACGTCGGCAGCCACCCACCCGGTGGCGCCCTGATTGCCAAGGCGCGGTAACAATCGGAAAAGTTCTTCCGGCTGTTGCCGCGCTTTTGTCAGTTTCGGGCAGGGACTTTAGTAGCCTTGCGGGGTGTCAGCCTCACGTACCGAACGCCTCCTGAACCTGCTCATCGCCCTGCTCAACACCACGTACGGCCTGCGCCGCAGTGAGCTGCGCGAAAAGGTCTACCACGACACCACCAGCAGCGACGTCGCCTTCGGCCGCAAGTTCGAACGCGACAAGGGCGAGCTGCGGAGCTTCGGATTCGAGATCGAGACAGTCACCGACACGGGCTGGGGTTCGGACGACCCGGCGACCACCCGGTACCGGATCGGCAAGGAGTCCAACCGGCTCCCGGACGTCAGCCTCACCCCGGCTGAGTGCACCGTGCTCATCCTCGCCGCCCAGCTCTGGGAACATGCCGCCCTGGGCTCCGCGGCCGTCAACGCGGTCCGCAAGCTGCAGGCCTCCGGCGGACTGGTCGACGCCGAACTCCCCGCCGGGGTCCAGCCCCGGATCCGCCCCGCCGGCCAGGCCTTCGAGGACCTCGTCGCCGCGATGCACGCCCAGCATCCCGTGAGCTTCCGCTACCTCGCTTCCAGCACCGGCAGGGAAGAGGAACGGCTCGTGGAACCCTGGGGCCTCGGCAGCCGCTTCGGGCAGTGGTACCTCGTGGCGCGGGACCGGGCCCGGGCCGAGAAGCGCTTCTTCCGCCTGTCCCGGCTGACATCCGCCGTCACCGTCCTGGACCAGGAACACTTCACCCCGCCGGCGGACTTCAACGTCCGTGCCGAACTCGCCGGGCTGGCGGAACTGCCGGTCCGGACCGCCGTTGTCGACGTCCAGACCGGCCGGCTGCACGGCCTCCGGCAGCGGGCGCTGCCCGACGCCGCCGGACCGGACGAAGCCGGGCCGGGCACCATCGAGGCGGATGCCGTCGGGCCCGATACCGTCGGGCAAGCCACAGCCGGCCGGGACCGGCTCCGCGTCCCGTACCGGGACGACGAGACGCTCGCCGAGGAACTCGCCTCCTACGGGCCCCGCGTCCTGGTGGTGTCCCCGCCCGAACTTGTGGCCTCCGTGCGCCGCCGCCTGGCCGCCGCGGCCGAGTTCACCGCTTCGCCCGTCCCGCCGGTCGACTTCCCGGCAGCCGCTTTCCCGGCGGCCTCCCCTCCGGCGGGGCACCGGCATGGCCGCAAACGCACCTCCGAGGACCAGCTGACCCGGATGCTGCAGCTCGTGCCGTTCCTGGTGCACAACCAGGGGCTCCACATCAGCGTCGTGGCGGAGAAGTTCGGCATCACCCGGCAGGAACTGGAAGCGGACCTGCGGATCCTGATTTGCTCCGGCCTGCCCGAAGGCTATCCGGACGACCTGCTGGACATCCAGTGGGACGATGACCATGTCACCATCAGCGAGGATCTCGACCTGAAACGGCCCGTCCGCTTCACCGTCGAAGAGGCCTGCGCGCTGCTGACCGGGCTGGAAACGCTCAACGGCCTGCCCGAACTGGCCGAAGGCGGCGCGCTGGAATCCGTCACGCTCAAGCTCATGGCCGCGGCCGGGGAGGAGGGGCTCAAGGCGGCCGCACTGTCCGGCCCCGAAGTGGCGCCGGGCAATTCCGCGGCCCTCGAGACGGCGCGCGGGGCCATCAGCACCGGCGCCCAGCTGCGGCTGCGGTATTTTTCGCCGCTCCGGGACACGGTCTCGGAGCGGAACATCGACCCGCTGCGGCTCTATTCGCTGGACAACACCTGGTACCTCGAGGCGTACTGCCACGCGGCACAGGGCCTGCGCAACTTCCGGCTGGACCGGATCGAGACCCTGGAAACCACCGGCCGGCCCGTCTCGGAAACGGCCCAACCGGGCGGCAGTTTCCCGGTCAAACTCTTCACCCCCAACGACGACGACACCGTCGTCGTCGTTGAACTGACCCGCCGCGGCATCGGCCTCGCCGACGAATATTACGCCGAGCGGACGGCGGAACTGCCCGACGGCGGGCTGCTCGCCGAAATCCGCTTCGGCAGCACAGGCTGGTTGCCGATGTTCGTGGCCCAGCACGGCGGGACGGCCCGGATCCTGGAACCGCAGGACATCGCGGACGCTTCGCGCGAGTGGCTTGCCGCCGCCCTGGCCCAATATGAAGACTAGCCGGGGCGGCGGCTAGACTACTCAGCATGCCTTGGTGGTCCTGGATCGTAATTTGGATAGCGCTTGTCGCGCTGTCGCTGTTGTTCTTCGGTGTGCTCGGAGTCCGGTTGTTCCGGCAGTTCATGGCGACGGTCAAGGAACTCGGCGAAGCGGGGGAACGGTTCTCCACCTTCCCGTCCGGCCCGGGCAGCTTCGGTTCAGCCGATGTTCATCTGGGCCGCGTAGGCTCGGACGGCGACGACGCGGGGGACGGATCGGGCCCGGACGCCGGACCCGGCTCAGCCGTTTTTGCCTCACCCGTGCAGATGGGTCATGACTACCGCGCAGCCAGGTCTGCCCGGCAGGAAGCCCGCCGCAAGCGGCGCGTCCAGCGCAAGCAGGACCGCGGCCAGCCCCAACGGCTGCACGACATCGATTTCAGTTAGACATAAGATGTATTCAAACGAAAGGACCTCCTGTCATGAGGCTTGAAGGCTGGCATCTCATCATCATCATCGTCCTGGCGCTGGTGCTTTTTGCCGCGCCGAAGCTGCCCGGCATGGCCCGGAGCCTCGGCCAGTCGATGCGCATCTTCAAATCGGAAGTCCGGGAGATGAAGAAGGACGGCTCCACCGACGCGGCGGACGGCTCCGAGCCGGTCGAGGGCCGCGTCGTGAACCACCCGAAGGCCAACGGCACGGAATCCCGCGCCGCAGACGGAACAGACGTTCCGCCGCCGAACCGCGCCTAACACCGCGTGGCAGTAACCATGGGCCGCAAGTCGAACCCCGAGGGGAGGATGGCGCTCCTCGAACACCTGAAGGAACTGCGGAACCGCCTCTTCAAATCCGCGATCGCCGTCATCCTGGGCACCGTCGTCGGATTCCTGGTCTACCAGCCCATGCTCGCTGCGCTGATCAAACCCATCAGCGACCTCAATGAACATGAAGGCCGGCAGGCGACGCTGAACTTCGATGGCGTGGCCAGTTCCTTTGACCTGATGATCCAGGTCTCCGTCTTCCTGGGCCTGATACTGGCCAGCCCGGTGTGGCTGTACCAGTTGTGGGCCTTCATCGTTCCCGGCCTGCACAAGAAGGAACGCCGGCTCGCGCTGTCCTTCGTGGCTGCGGCCGTTCCGTTGTTTATCGGCGGTGTCCTGCTGGCATGGCTGGTGCTGCCGAACGCGGTCCGGGTGCTGACCGATTTCACCCCCTCCGGCGGCTCGAACTTCATCAGCGCCCAGGTGTACCTGTCGTTCGTGCTGCGGCTCCTGCTGGCCTTTGGCATCGCCTTCCTGCTGCCCGTGGTCCTCGTCGGGCTGAACCTGGCGGGCATCATCAAAGGCAAGCAGCTCGTCAAGAGCTGGCGCATCACCGTCTTCCTGGTCTGCCTGTTCGCCGCCATGGCCGCGCCCGGCGCGGACGCGATGAGCATGTTCTACCTCGCCGGACCCATGCTGCTCCTCTTCTTTGCCGCCATCGGACTCTGTCTGCTCAACGACCGGCGGCGCGAACGCCGCGCGGTCAAGCGGGCCGCGGAAACCGAAGCGACCGCGAACCTGGCAACTCCCAGCTCCGAGCTGGAGAATCTCTAGCCCGTGGCGCACTAGGCTGGAAGCATGTCCTCACTACCCGGGCCGGTCTCGCCATCTGAACGCTACCGAGCCAGTGCCGAGCGGGCCGCAGAAGCCAAAACCTACCTGGGCGGTTTCATCCGTTCGCTCGCCTTCGAACTCGACGACTTCCAGCGCGACGCCTGCCTGTCCCTGCAGGCAGGCCGGGGTGTCCTGGTGGCCGCCCCCACGGGAGCCGGCAAAACGATCGTGGGGGAGTTCGCCATCTACCTGGCTCTCCAGCGCGGGCTCAAGGCCTTCTACACCACCCCGATCAAGGCCCTGAGCAACCAGAAGTACTCGGAACTGGCCGATAAGTACGGTGCCGAACGCGTCGGCCTGCTGACCGGCGACACCAGCATCAACGGCGACGCCCCCGTCGTCGTAATGACCACCGAGGTGCTCCGCAACATGCTCTACGCGGACTCCAGCACCCTGGCCGACCTCGGCTACGTCGTGATGGACGAGGTCCATTACCTGGCCGACCGGTTCCGCGGCGCCGTCTGGGAGGAAGTCATCATCCACCTGCCCAGCGAGGTCCAGGTGGCCTCGCTCAGCGCGACCGTGTCCAACGCCGAGGAATTCGGCGCCTGGCTCGATACGGTACGCGGCCAGACCGACGTCATCGTCTCCGAGCATCGTCCGGTCCCGCTCTGGCAGCACGTGATGGTGGGCCGGAAGATTGTGGACCTCTTTGCCGGCGACACCAGCTTCGATGAGATTGCCCCGGCCGGCGAGGCCGGGGTAGCCGCGGTGGCCACCACCACGGAAACCGCTGACCTGCGTGTCCGCCCGGGCTTCGAGGTGAACCCCGAGCTGCTCTCGATGGCACGTGCCGAGAGCCAGATGAACTTCCGCGGCCGGTTCGGCCACGCCGGCCGGAACCAGCGCAACCAGCGCAACCAGCGCCAGCGCGACGACGCCCCCCAGGGCGGGCCGCGCAGCCCGGTCCGCAAGGCCAGCCGCCCGCAGGTCATCGCCAGCCTGGACCGGCAGGACCTGCTGCCGGCCATCACCTTCATTTTCTCCCGCGCGGGCTGTGACGCCGCCGTGGCGCAGTGTGTCGCCGCCGGACTGTGGCTGACCACCGAGCAGGAGCAGCTCATCATCGCGCGGCGCGTCGATGAGGCGGCGCAGGACATCCCGTCCGATGACCTGGACGTGCTGGGCTTCTGGAGCTGGCGCGACGGGCTGCTCCGCGGACTGGCCGCCCACCATGCCGGGATGCTGCCCACCTTCAAGGAAGTCGTGGAAAAGCTCTTCGTCGACGGGCTGGTCAAGGCCGTGTTCGCGACCGAAACCCTGGCACTCGGCGTCAACATGCCGGCCCGTTCCGTCGTGCTGGAGAAGCTGGACAAATTCAACGGCGAGGCGCACGTCAATATCACCGCGGGGGAGTACACCCAGCTGACCGGCCGCGCCGGCCGCCGCGGGATCGACGTCGAGGGCCACGCCGTGGTTTTGTGGCAGCCCGGCACGGACCCGGCGTCTGTCGCCGGCCTCGCCTCACGCCGAACGTACCCGCTCAACTCCAGCTTCCGGCCCACCTACAACATGTCCATCAACCTGCTCGCGCAGTTCGGCCGGCCCCGGGCCCGGGAGATCCTCGAATCCTCCTTCGCCCAGTTCCAGGCAGACCGTTCGGTCGTCGGGCTGGCGAAACAGGTGCGCGGCCGGGAGGAATCGCTTGCAGGCTTCAGCAAGGCGATGAGCTGCCATCTCGGCGACTTCACCGAATACTCGAGGATCAGGCGGGCCCTGTCCGACGCGGAGAAGAACGCCTCGCAGACCAGCTCCCGGGCCAGGAAATCCGTGACCGAGGACTCGCTGAGCCGGCTGCTCCCCGGGGACGTGGTGGACGTGCCCACCGGACGGGCGCCCGGTTTCGCCGTCGTCCTCAGCTCCGACCACCACTCCCGCGAACCGCGGCCCGCGGTGATGACCCTGGACAACCAGCTGCGCCGGATCGGCACGCAGGACGTGGAAGGACCGCTCGCCCCGATCACCAGGGTCCGGATCCCGAAATCCTTCAACGCCAAGGTGCCGAAGTCTCGGCGGGACCTTGCCTCCTCGGTCCGTAACGCCCTCCGGGAGAACCGGCCGCCGGCACCGCCGAACCGGAACGACGACTTTGGCCGCGCCGCTGCCCTGCCGGACCAGGAGAAGAAGATCGCGGATCTCCGCCGCGAACTCCGCGCCCATCCGTGCCACGGCTGCAGCGAACGCGAGGACCACGCCCGCTGGTCCGAGCGCTATTGGAAGCTCCGCCAGGAAACGGACGGCCTGGTGCGACAGATCCAGGGCCGCACCAACACCATCGCCAAGACCTTCGATCGCGTGTGCGGCGTCCTGTCCAGCTACGGCTACCTCGAAACCTCCGACGCCGGGGTGCTCACCATCAGCCCCGACGGACAGCGGCTGCGCCGGATTTACGGCGAAAAGGACCTGCTGATCTCCCAGGCCCTGCGGCTCGGCGCCTTCGGTGACCTTGACGCCGCCGAAGTCGCCGCCCTCGCCAGCGTCCTGGTCTACCAGGCCAAACGCGAGGACCGCGGGCTCCGGCCCAAGATGCCCAGTGTGTCGCTGGAGTCCGCGGTGGACATTGTGGTGCATGAATGGTCGGCGCTGGAGGACATCGAGGAGGCCACCAAACTCCCGCTGACCGGCGAACCCGAGCTCGGCCTGGTCTGGCCGATTTTCAAGTGGGCGAAGGGCCGGCACCTGCAGGACGTCCTCAGCGGCACGGACCTTGCCGCGGGCGACTTCGTGCGCTGGGTGAAGCAGGTCATCGACCTGCTGGACCAGCTGGCAAAAATCCCGTCCCTCGACCCCCGGGTTTCGCGGCTGTGCGGCGAAGCGATCAAACTTATCAAGCGCGGCGTCGTCGCGTATTCCTCCGTGGCCTGACCGCCGCGGCCGGCCGTACCGCCGGACCCTGCCACCGTCGTCGAACATGCCCGGCCCGCGCCGGAAACCAGCCCCAAGGAGTCCCCGACCCATGACCGATTCACCTGTCAAGCCCGCGCCGAACAAGGTGACGCTGTACCGGAACGGTTCCGTCTACACCGCAGCCGACCCCTTCGCGACGGCGATGCTGGTCGACGGCGACACGGTCGCGTGGGTCGGCTCCGAGCAGGCTGCCACCTCGATTGCGGATTCCTCCATGGAGGTCATCGATGTGCACGGTGCCCTGGTGGCTCCCGGCTTCGTCGACTCCCACGTCCATCTCACCGAAACCGGGATCGCCCTGGACTCCCTGCAGCTGGGCGGGGTGCGCTCCGCCCGGGAGCTGCTCGACGCCGTCGCGGGGTACTGCGCCTCCGCTTCCGTTGCGGGGGACACCGTGCTGGGGCACGGCTGGGACGAGACGCAGTGGCCGGACTCCGCCCTGCCGTCCCGGGAGGAACTCGAACGCGCCGCCGGCGGGCGGAAGGTCTACCTCTCCCGCGTCGATGCGCATTCGGCCCTCGTGTCCTCCTCGCTGGCGCTCTCCGTCGGCCTCGACGGGATCGACGGCGCCGGCGACGGCAGCCAGGTCAAGCGTGCCGCGCATACGGCCGCGCGGCTCGCTGCGCGCCGGCTGCCCGCCGCGGCGATCCGCGGCTACCAGCAGCAGGCCCTGGCCGAGGCGGCGGCCAACGGCTATGTGGCCCTGGCCGAGATGGCGGCGCCGCACATCGGCAGCGCCGAGGACCTGCAGCTGGCCGCGGCGTGGAACGCCGGGCCGGACGCGGTTCCCGAGATCCTTCCCTACTGGGGCCAGCTGGCCCACTCGGCGGAGCAGGTCCGGTCCATCCTCGACGGCCTCGGCGTGCCCGTCCTGGGCCTGGCCGGCGACCTGAACATCGACGGCTCGATCGGTTCGCGCACCGCTGCCCTGCGGGCGGACTACACCGACGCCCCGGGGGAACGCGGCAGCCTCTACCTCTCGGTCGCGGAGGCCGCCGCCCACCTGGCGGCGTGCTCGCTGCTGGGCATCCAGGCGGGCTTCCACGTGATCGGCGACGCCGGCCTGGACGCCGCGCTCGATGCGCTGGACCTCGCAGCCGCGGAAGTCGGAGAGCAGAAGATCCGTGCCGCCGGGCACCGCTTCGAACACGTGGAGCTCGCCGACGCCGCGGCCATCAGCCGGCTGGCCAAGTACTCGGTATCCGTCAGCGTGCAGCCCGGCTTCGACGCCGCCTGGGGCGGGGAGGGCAGCCTTTACCAGCAGCGGCTTGGCTCCCGGCGGGCCGGCATGAACCCCTTTGCCTCCTTCTACGCCGCCGGTGTGCCGATCTGCTTTGGCAGTGACAGCCCGGTAACGCCGCTGCGTCCCTGGGCCAGCGTCCGCGCCTGCCTGCAGCACAACAACCCGGCCGAACAGATCTCCGCCCGCGCGGCGTTCCTCGGCCACACCCGGGCGGGCTGGCGGGCCGCCCGGTACCGGAACCCGATGGCCGGCCAGCTGGTCCCCGGCGCGCCCGCAAGCTTCGCGGTGTGGGAGGTCGAGGAACTGATGGTCCAGGTGGCCGACGGCCGGGTCCAGTCCTGGAGCACCGACCCCCGCGCCCGGACGCCCCTGCTGCCGGCGCTGGACACCGGCGCCGAGCCCGGCTGCCTGCAGACCGTCCGGGACGGCCGGGAACTGTACTCCAGCGGTGCGCTCCGGGGCTGACTCCCGGCTCTCTTCCGGCCCGGGCGCCGTCGGCCCGGCGGCGAAACTTTGTCCGCCGCGAGGAGGCTTTGACCTGCGACGATGAATGGAACGGCAGGTCACCGAGCGGTTGACAGATCATGGCCGGCCCGTAGCATTGAGGGGCAACGGAGCGTGGTGCAGACCGCAGCCTCCGGACGTCCCCCGGTCAGTTCCAGGTTGCCGCAGCGCGGCAGCTTCTCTGGTCGTTGCCATGGGTGCTCCCAGGGGGCGGGTCCACTTCGCAGCAGAAAACGGTTCCGGCGGCGCACTCCGCGGGCTGCCGAAACTGGCCCGAGGCGGGTGGACCTGCCCGGGGGAGCGGGGTTTGCCCTGGACCGCCCGGCGACTGCCTATAATGGAGAGTTGCGCCTGGTGTCAGCTAACCGCAGACTGCCCAGCGCTTGACCTCCCCCTTCAAGGAAAGGCCCCGCTGTGCGTGTCCTCACGATCATCCCGACCTACAACGAGCTGGAATCGTTGCCCAAGACCCTCGGGCGCCTGCGCAAAGCCGTGCCGGGCACCGACGTTTTGGTTGTCGACGACAACAGCCCCGACGGCACCGGGCAGCTCGCAGACCGCTTCGCCGCGGAGGACAGCCAGGTCCATGTGATGCACCGGGCTGGCAAGGCCGGGCTCGGGGCAGCCTACATCGCCGGCTTCAAATGGGGCCTCGACGCCGGATATGACGTCCTCGTGGAGATGGACGCCGATGGCTCGCACCAGCCCGAGCAGCTGCCCCAGCTCCTCGAAGCCGTGGAACAGGGCGCCGACCTCGCCATGGGGTCCCGCTGGGTCCCCGGCGGCAGCGTCGTCAACTGGCCGCTCTACCGACAGGCAATCTCCCGGATCGGCAGCACGTATGCGCGGATCATGCTGGGCGTGAAAATCAAGGATGTCACGGGCGGCTTCCGGGCGTTCCGCCGGAGCACCCTGGAGAAACTGAACCTGGACACGGTCGACTCGGTCGGCTACGGCTTCCAGGTGGACCTGGCCTGGCGCGTGGCCAAGCTCGGGCTGACGATTGTGGAACGCCCCATCACCTTTGTCGAGCGCGAACTCGGCGACTCGAAAATGAGCGGCAACATCGTGGTCGAAGCGATGATCAACGTCACCAGGTGGGGCCTGACCTCACGGTGGAACACGCTCGCCGGAAAGCTCCCCGGCGAGGCCGCCCGCAAGTAGCCCCTTAACGAAGCAACGCGGGGGGGCCCCCCACCCCCCCCCCCCCCCCGGAGGGGGACGAAAGGAACCCACAGTGGTTTCAAAA
>NZ_JBWZCG010000036.1:0-32609 GCF_059383415.1 Pseudarthrobacter sp. RHLT1-30-1 | reverse complement strand
GGGGATGGTGGGTTTTTTTCCCGGGAAGACAGGTCTTCCGCGTCTCCCCCTTCCTCGGGGCGGGGCGTGCCGGGCGGGGGCGGGTGGGCGGTCCGGGAAGTTAGTCCTGGAACCAGATCTTGATCTCGCGCTCCGCGGAGTCCACGGAGTCCGAGCCGTGGACCAGGTTCTGCTGCACCTTCAGGCCCCAGTCGCGGCCGAAGTCGCCGCGGATGGTGCCGGGAGCCGCCGTCGTCGGGTCCGTGGTGCCGGCGAGCGAGCGGAAGCCCTCGATCACGCGGTGGCCCTCAAAGATTGCTGCGACGACGGGTCCGCTGAGCATGAATTCGACGAGCGGCTCGTAGAACGGCTTGCCCACGTGCTCCTCGTAGTGCTGCTCCAGCAGTTCGCGGCTCGCGTTGACCTTCTTGAGCTCGGCCAGGGTGTAGCCCTTGGCTTCGATCCGGGCGATGATGCTGCCGGTCAGGTTGCGGGTGACGCCGTCGGGCTTGATCAGGACGAGGGTGCGCTCAATGCTCACAGCTGCTCCAATGCGTTGGGGGTGGTTTGGAAGTAAGTCTAGTTGCTCTGGTCGTCGGGGTGGGCTGCGTCCCAGGCGGCCTGGTCCCGTTCCCGCTGGGCGGCCTCGCGGTCAATCCGGATGCCCGTGCGGATCCCGTACCACCAGGCCACCGCGAAGAGGGCGCCGACCAGGAACATCGCCGGCTCGAGGATGCCGGTCAGGATCAGCACAATCTGCAGGACCCAGCCCAGTGCCACGCCCCACGGCTTGGACAGCACCGCGCAGGTGAAGGCGTAGACGAGGCACAGCGCGATCCCGACCGTGAAGATCAGGACCGGCGGGAACTCGTCCCGGCGCAGCCCGAACACTGTCAGCGTGCCAAATAGCACCACGAACGCTTCAAGCAGCAGCACGGTGGACGCGAACATGACCTTGGTGGAGCGGCGTTTCTTGGGCATGCCCGGGCGCCATTCGCGCTGGGCCTTGGTGAGTTTCGCCATGGCCTAGGCGTCCGCCTTTCCGAGCAGGATGCGGGCTTCCGCGACCAGCGTGATGGAGCCGGTGACGAGGACGCCGCCGGCGAGGTCATCGTTGGCTTCGGCCCGTTCCACTGCCCACTCGATCGCGTCGTCGAGCTTCTCCGCCACGTGGATATTGTCCTCGCCGAAGCCCAGCTCCACCGCGAGTTCCGCAAGGTCCTCGGCCGGCACGGCGCGGGGCGAGTTGGACTGCGTGAAGCAGTACTCGGCGGCCAGGCCACCGAGCGATTCCTTCAGCTGCCGGAGGATTTCCTCGGCGTCCTTTTCGCGCAGGACTCCGACCACCACCACAAGCTTGGTGAAGCTGAAGGCCTCGTGGATGGCCTCGGCCGAGACCCGGATGCCTTCAGGGTTGTGTGCCGCGTCCACGATCAGGGTCGGGGCGGTGCGCATCACCTCGAGCCGGCCGGGTGAGGTGACGGAGGCGAAGGCCTCCTGCACGAGTTCGGCGTCGAGCGGCTTTTCCGCGCCGAAGAAGGCCTCCAGCGCAGCGATCGCGACGGCGGCGTTCTCCGCCTGATGGGCGCCGTGCAGCGGGATCAGCAGATCCTCATAGCGGCCGGCGATGCCCTGGATGGTGACCATCTGGCCGCCGACGGCGACGGTGCGGGATTCGACGCCGAACTCGACACCTTCGAAGCGGAACGGGACATTCGTTTCCTGCGCTTTGTCCAGCAGGACCTGGGCCGCGTCCCGGGGCTGCGCGGCGCTGACCAGGAAGCCGCCGGGCTTGATGATGCCGGCCTTCTCGTGCGCGATGTCCTCGGTGGTGTCACCGAGCAGCTCCGTGTGGTCCAGCGAGATCGGGGTGACCACAAAGACCTGGCCGTCGCCGACGTTGGTCGCGTCGGTGATGCCGCCGAGGCCCACCTCGATTACTGCGACGTTGACCGGCTGGTCGGCGAAGACCGCGAAGCCCAGGATGGTGAGGCACTCGAAGTAGGTCAGCCGGGGCTGGCCCTCGGCCTCGAGTTCGCCGTCCACGATGGCCAGGTATGGGCGGATCTCGTCCCAGATCCGGACGAAGGTCTCATCCGAGACCGGTTCGCCGTCGATGCTGATCCGTTCGGTGACCTTGGACAGGTGCGGGCTGGTGTAGCGGCCGGTGCTCAGGCCGTGGGCGCGCAGCCCCGCCTCGATCATCCGGGCGGTGGAGGTTTTGCCGTTGGTGCCGGTGACGTGGATGATCGGGAACGCCTTGTTCGGCTCGCCCAGGATGTCCATCGCCCGGTACAGCGGGGCCAGCCGCGGCTCCATCTTGTTTTCCGGGGCGCGGCCCAGCAGTTCGGCGTAGACGCTTTCTACGGAGAATTCGTCGGTCATGGTTCAGGCCTCAACTTTCTTGGCAACGCTGACCTGGGGTTCCTTGACGTCGGCCGGAACCGATTCCAGCTCAAGGGTCAGGGTTTCGGTCTTGACGAGCTCCGCGTTGGCGAGCAGGGCATCGATGACGTCCTGCCGTGCGGTGACGGTGGTGTGGATCCGGTCGCTGACGTTAAGTCCGGCGTCCTTTCGGGCCTGCTGGATCGCGCGGACCATGTCACGGGCCGCGCCTTCGGCTTCGAGCTCCGGGGTGACCTCGGTGTTGAGGACCACGAATCCGCCGCCGGGCAGCACCGCTGCAGCGCGGGATGCCTCGCCTTCCGCGGCCTCGGCCACGACGGTTTCCAGGGTGTATTCCTGCGGCTCGAGTTCGAGGCCGCCGGCGGTGACCACTCCGGCTTCGCTGAGGGACCACTCGCCGGACTTGGCGCCCTTGATGGCCTGCTGGACGTTCTTGCCCAGCCGCGGACCCGCGGCCCGGGCGTTCACCACGAGCTTCTGCTCGATGCCGAACTCCTCCGGGGAGGCGCTCTCGGCGTCGAGCAGGCGGACCGAGCGCAGGTTCAGTTCATCGGCGACGACGGCGGCGAAGCCTTCCAGCGCGGCCGCACCGGGTGCCACCACGGTGAGTTCCTGCAGCGGCAGCCGCACCCGGAGGTTCGCGGCCTTGCGCAGTGAGGAGCCGGTGGAGCAGATCTGCTGGACGCGGTCCATCGCCTCGACCAGTCCCGGGTTGGCCGGGAACAGCTCCGCGTCCGGCCAGTCGGCCAGGTGCACGGAGCGCCCGCCGGTGAGCCCGCGCCAGATCTCCTCGGAGACCAGTGGCAGCAGCGAGGCCGAGACCCGGCAGACGGTTTCCAGCGCGGTGTAGAGCGCGTCGAAGGCGTCCACGTTCTCGTCGAAGAAGCGCTGGCGGCTGCGGCGGACGTACCAGTTGGTGAGCATGTCCAGGTAGCTGCGCAGTTCGTCGCAGGCACCGGAGATGTCGTAGCTGTCCAGGGCCGCGGTCATGTTCCGGACGAGGTCACCGGTGTTGGCCAGCAGGTACTGGTCCAGGGTGTCGGCGTAGCCGTCGTAGCGCAGCTTCGCGTCATACCCGGACGCTTGTCCACCGGTTGCACCGGCGGCGTTCGTGTACAGCGTGAAGAAGCTGTACACGTTCCACAGCGGCAGGATGACCTGGCGGACGCCGTCGCGGATGCCCTGCTCGGTGACCACAAGGTTGCCGCCGCGCAGGATCGGGCTGGACATCAGGAACCAGCGCATCGCGTCGGAGCCGTCGCGGTCCAGGACCTCGGAAACGTCCGGGTAGTTGCGCAGGCTCTTGGACATCTTCTGCCCGTCCGAGCCCAGCACGATGCCGTGGCTGATGACGTTGCGGAACGCCGGCCGGTCAAACAGTGCGGTGGAGAGGATGTGCAGCATGTAGAACCAGCCGCGGGTCTGGCCGATGTACTCGACGATGAAGTCCGCCGGGTTGTGCGTGTTGAACCATGTCTCGTTCTCGAACGGGTAATGCACCTGGCCGTAGGGCATCGAGCCGGAGTCGAACCAGACGTCCAGGACGTCCTCGACGCGGCGCATCACGGACTGGCCCTCCGCCGGGGTGCGCGGGTCGTCCGGGTTCGGGCGGGTCAGTTCGTCGATGAACGGACGGTGCAGGTCCACCTCGCCGGCGTTGTTCAGCGGCAGCCGGCCGAAGTCGGCCTCGATCTCGGCGAGCGAGCCGTAGACGTCGGTGCGCGGGTAGTCCGGGTCGCTGGACTGCCAGACCGGGATGGGGCTGCCCCAGTAGCGGTTGCGGCTGATGGACCAGTCGCGGGCGTTGGCGAGCCACTTGCCGAACTGGCCGTCCTTGACGTTGCCCGGAATCCAGTTGATCTCCTGGTTCAGTTCGGACATCCGGTCCTTGAATTTGGTGACCTCGACGTACCAGGACGACACCGCACGGTAGATCAGCGGGTTGCGGCAGCGCCAGCAGTGCGGGTAGCTGTGCTCGTAGCTGGCCTGGCGGACCAGGCGGCCCTGGGCGCGGAGCACCTGGGTGATGGGCTTGTTCGCGTCGAAGACCTGGAGCCCGGCGATCTCGGCGAGGTCGCCGTGGCCGAACAGCGGCAGGAACTTCGCGCCCTCGTCGACCGAGAGGACCACGGGGATGCCGACCTCTTCACAGACCTTCTGGTCGTCCTCACCGTAGGCGGGAGCCTGGTGGACGATGCCGGTGCCGTCGGTGGTGGTGACGTAGTCGGCGGTGAGGAAGCGCCAGGCGTTCTCCGTGCCGTACTTTTCGGCGTCCTCGAAGTAGTCCCAGAGCGGCTCGTACGTCAGCCCGTCGAGTTCGGCGCCGGTGTGGCGGGAGGTGACAGCGGCCTCGGCGGCCGCCACACCCTCGGCGCCGTCGCCGTAGCCGAGGTCCTTGGCGTAGGTGCCCAGCAGCTCGGCTGCCAGCAGGAAGCTGCCGGTGACGGGCGCGTCGGCCGCGGCGGCTTTGATCCCGTGCGGGCCGGCCGGCAGCACGGCGTAGCTGATGCCGGGCCCGACGGCGAGGGCCAGGTTGGTGGGCAGGGTCCAGGGCGTGGTGGTCCAGGCGAGCGCCTGCACGCCGGCGAGCTGCCGGGACAGCTCCGACTCCCCCGCCGTGATCGGGAAGGTCACGGTGACGGTCTGGTCCTGGCGGTTCTTGTAGACGTCGTCGTCCATCCGCAGTTCATGGTTGGACAGCGGCGTCTCGTCCTTCCAGCAGTACGGCAGCACACGGTAGCCGTTGTAGGTCAGGCCCTTTTCGTGCAGCTGCTTGAAGGCCCAGAGCACGGACTCCATGTACTCGACGTTGAGCGTCTTGTAGTCGTTTTCGAAGTCGACCCAGCGGGCCTGACGGGTGACGTAGCTCTTCCATTCATCGGCGTACTTCATCACCGACGCGCGGCAGGCGTCGTTGAACTTGTCGATGCCCATGGCCTCGATCTGGGTCTTGTCCGTCATGCCCAGCTGCTTCATGGCTTCCAGCTCAGCGGGCAGACCGTGGGTGTCCCAGCCGAACCGGCGCTCGACCCGGCGGCCGCGCTGGGTCTGGTAGCGGCCCACCAGGTCCTTGGCGTAGCCGGTGAGCAGGTGGCCGTAGTGCGGCAGTCCGTTGGCGAAGGGCGGACCGTCGTAGAAGACGAATTCGTTGCTGCCGGGCGCGCCGCCCGGCAGGTCGGCGTCGCGCTGGTCGATGCTTGCCTGGAAGGTGCCGTCCTCATCCCAGTACTTGAGGATGCGTTCTTCGACCTCCGGGAACTTCACGGAGGCCGACACACCAGAGGTGTTGGAAGCAGAGGTGGTGGCGCCCGCGCCGGAAGCTGCGGCGGAGGCCTTCGGGTAATAAGTCATCTCGACATCCTGGTTGAGCTAGTGAACAAATGGATTCATTCAGGATGCGAGGACGGCCCCTGCACTGTCTTTCGACAACACCGGCACCGCGGTACCACCTCACTTACCGTCGCCGCGCCCCCATAAAGCGAGGAAGCGCCGGCGTCGGCCGCTCATTGACTGCTGTGACGGGCTTACCCGTCCGGTTCTACCGGCCCTGGCGCACTAATTGCAGGAAAGTCGTGGCGTCAGGGCGTTCTTCCGGAAGCTCACCGGTGATGGCCGGGTCAAAGCTGCTACCAGAAGTCTAACAACTGGAACGGGCCCGCAATGCCTACACTGAATCCCATGAAGTTCCGGACCCGGGGCCACGCCGCCCCGCGAACGCCCGCGGGCAGGGCGGTAGCCCGCTGGCGGCTGCTCGCCGGGCTGGCGGGGGCACCCGTTGCGGTGGTCTCGGTCTTCCGTGCGGTGCCGCGGGAATGGCCAATCACCGTCGTCCAGCTGGTGTCCTTCACGCCGTGGCTGGTGCTGCCTGCCGGCGCTTCGCTGCTGTTCGCGGTGCTGGGCCGGCGGCGCTGGATGGCCGGCGCCGCGGTGGGGCTCGTCGCAGTGCAGCTCTTCTGGCTGGTCCCGCTTGACTACGCCCGGGCTGCGCCGGATCCCGCGGCTGGCTCCGGAGCTGGCTCCGGGCCGGCGTCAGGGCAAGGCCTGGTGGAGCTGCGCACGATGAGCCTGAACGCCAAACTTGGCAGGGCGGACGCCGCGGAAATCGTCCGGCTGGTCCGCGACAACGGCATCACCCTGCTGACGGTCCAGGAATACACCCAGGCGCTCGAAGACCGGCTGGCGGAGGCCGGCGTGGCCGAACTCCTGCCGAACAGGATCAGCGCCCCCGCAGGCAAGGCCTCCGGCAGCGCCGTCTTCTCAGCCCACCGGCTGGTCGCCGCCGGGACTGTGCCCGGCTCGCACTTCAACATGCAAATGATCCAACTCACCGCCGAATCCGGGGGTCAGCGGGCCGTCGTCGAGCTCACGAACGTGCATGCCCGGGCTCCGGTGGGTGTGGGCCTGCCGAAGTGGCGCAGTGATCTGGCCGCGCTCGGCCGGCTGGCATCGCGCTCCGGGAATGTGCTGCTGGCCGGTGATTTCAACGCAAGTTACGACCATGCCGAGTTCCGCCAAGTGCTGCAGGGCGGGGCCCGGACCATGGTGGACGTGGGAATCGCCGAGGGTTCGCGCCTGGTCCCGACCTGGCCGATGGCGGATGTGTTCCTCCCCGGAATCACGATCGACCACCTGGTGACCAGCCCGTCGGTGCGCAGCGCTGACTATGCGGTGCACCGGGTGCCCGGGACGGACCACGCCGCCATCATGGCGACGCTGTCCGTCCCGGCCGCCGGGCCCGCCGGGCCGACCGCCGGGTAGACCAGGCAACCGGGTAGGCCAGGCAACGCGGGGTCACTTCCGGCCCATTTGCCCCCGGTTTATGGGCCGGAAGTGACCCCGCGTTGCAGCCCAGGTGACTGGCAAGCGCCAGCCGCCGGACGCCTCGCCGGGGTTCGGCGCTACGCCTTGCGGATCAGTTTGTAGTTCGCGGCCTGCGCGACCGGGCGGATCACGATCTGGTCGAGATTGACGTGGTGCGGCGCCGTGACGGCGTACCGGACGACGTCGGCGACGTCGGCGGCGGTCAGCGGCTTCTCGACCCCCTGGTAGACCTTGGCAGCCGCGGACTGGTCGCCGAGCCGGTTCAGGGCGAACTCCTCGGTCTGGACCAGCCCGGGTGCCACCTCGATCACGCGGAGGTTGTGCTCGGCCTCCTCGAGGCGCAGGGCCCCGGTCAGGGCATGCTGGGCGAACTTCGCGGCGTTGTACCCGCCGCCGCCCTCATAGGCGGAGAGTCCCGCCGTCGAGGTCAGGTTCAGGACGGTGCCTTCACCGCCGGCGCGCAGCATCGGCAGGAACGCCCGGGTGAGCTTCATGGTGCCCAGGACGTTGACTTCGAACATCCATTCCCAGTCCTCGGTCTTGGCTTCGGCCACTTTGTCCGCGCCGCGGGCGCCGCCGGCGACGTTGATGAGCGTGTCGATCCCGCCGGCGCGGGTCACCTCATCGAGGAGCCGGGCGATGTCGGCGTCGTCGGTCACGTCCGCCGGCAGGGCAACGGCGCCGGTTTCCGCGGCGAGCGCCTCGAGCCGGTCCGCCCGGCGGGCGACGGCGTAGACGGTCCAGCCCTCGCCCCGGAGTGCGCGCACGGTGGCCTCGCCGATTCCGGTGCTGGCTCCGGTGACAACTGCTGCTTTGTTCTGGATTCCTTCAGTCATGGCACCACCCTAACGGCAAGCCCCGGGCCACCGCGCGGGGCTCCCCCACGGGAGAACCCGGATGAACCGCGATGAACGCGGATATCCCGGACCGACCCGGATCAGCTCAATATGTCGGATCACTCAACCAGTCAGCGCACCAGGAACTCCTGCAGGACCCGGGCATGGTTGGTTTGCGGGTCCTTCGCCGCGAAGAGCAGCGTCACTTTCCCGTGCTCGGCGGCCAGGTCCCGCAGCGTCTGGACGGCCGGGTTGCCGTCGAGTTCGGCCTCGTAGGCGGCGCGGAAATCGGCAAAGCGTTCCTGCATGTGCGCGAACTCAGTCCGCAGCGGCGGGGAGGGCGCCACGTCCTTGAGCCATAGCTCCAGCTGTGCGCGTTCCTTGCTGATCCCGCGTGGCCAGAGCCGGTCCACCAGGACCCGGCAGCCGTCGTCGTCGGCGGGTTCGTCGTAGATGCGCCTGATCGCGAAGCGCCCGTCAAATGTCTCCATCTGCGCATGCTACGCCGGTGCCCGGCAGGTCCCGGCGGTCCGGGCGCGCGGACCGTGAAAGAATTGCGGCATGGCTGAAGACACGCAGGGTACAGACACGCCCATCACCGCCCCCATCAACGTTCCGGACAAGCCCGCCCTGGAGGGGCTCGAAGGCGCCCTCACCCGGCGCTGGCTTGACGAAGGGACCTACAAGTTCAACCCGGACACTACCCGGGAGCAGGTCTACTCGATCGACACTCCCCCGCCGACGGCGTCGGGTTCACTGCACGTGGGCCATATGTTCTCCTACACCCAGACCGACGTCCTGGCGCGCTACCAGCGGATGACCGGCAAAAATGTCTTCTACCCGATGGGCTGGGACGACAACGGCCTGCCCACCGAGCGCCGGGTGCAGAACTACTACGGTGTGCGCTGCGACCCGACCACCGCGTACGACGCCGGCTACCGCCCGCCGGCCGAGCCCGCGAAGAACCAGCGCGACTTCGACGTCGTCTCGCGCCGGAACTTCATCGAACTGTGCGAGGAACTCGCCGTTGAGGACGAGAAGGTCTTCGCGGACCTGTTCCAGACCCTCGGGCTGTCCGTGGACTGGGACCTGACCTACCGCACCATCGACGACAAGTCCCGCGCCATCTCCCAGCGCGCCTTCCTGGCGAACCTCGCCGCAGGCGACGCCTACATGGCCGAGGCTCCCACCCTGTGGGACGTCACCTTCCGCACCGCCGTGGCCCAGGCCGAGCTCGAGGACCGCGAGGTCGCGGGCGCCTACTACCGCTACCCGTTCTTCACCGAAGACGGCGAAAAGATCTACATCGAGACCACCCGCCCGGAACTGCTGGCCGCCTGCGCCGCCCTGGTGGCGAATCCCGACGACGAACGGTACCAGCCGCTGTTCGGCAAAAAGGTCACCTCCCCGCTCTTCGGCGTCGAGGTGGAGGTCAGGGCCCACCCGCTCGCCAAGGCGGACAAGGGCTCCGGCGTCGCCATGGTCTGCACGTTCGGCGACCTCACCGACGTCACCTGGTGGCGTGAACTGCAGTTGCCCACCCGCGCGATCGTGGGCCGCGACGGCCGCATTGTCGGCGAGACCCCGGAATGGATCACCACGGATGAAGGCCGCGCCGCCTTCATGGCGATCGCCGGCAAGACCGTGTTCAGCGCCAAGGAAGCGGTGGTGGAGCTCCTGGCCGCCGCAGGCCTCCTCGACGGTGAGCCGAAGAAGATCATGCACCCGGTGAACTTCTTCGAGAAGGGCGACAAGCCCCTCGAAGTCGTGACCTCCCGCCAGTGGTACATCCGCAACGGCGGCCGCGACGCGGAACGCCGAGAGCGGCTCATCGCCCGCGGCCACGAGATCGAGTTCCACCCGGCCTTTATGCGTTCACGGTACGAGAACTGGATCTCCGGGCTGAACGGCGACTGGCTGGTTTCCCGCCAGCGCTTCTTCGGTGTGCCGGTACCGGTCTGGTACCCGCTCGACGCCGACGGAAACCCCGACTACGACGCCCCGGTGGTTCCCTCCGACGCGCAGCTGCCGGTGGACCCGGCAGCGGACGCGGCCCCCGGATATGAGGAGGCCCAGCGCGACGTGCCCGGCGGCTTCACCGGCGACGCCGACGTGCTGGACACCTGGGCGACGTCCTCGCTGACCCCGCAGATCGTGGGCGGCTGGAGCACCGATGAGGCGCTGTTCGCCAAGGTCTATCCCTTCGACGTGCGCCCGCAGGGCCACGACATCATCCGGACCTGGCTCTTCTCCTCCGCAGTGCGCGCCGACGCCCTGCAGGACTCCGCGCCGTGGAAGCATGCCGCGATTTCCGGCTGGATCCTGGACCCGGACCGGAAGAAGATGTCCAAGTCCAAGGGCAACGTGATCGTCCCGACCGATGTGCTCGAGGAGTACGGCTCGGACGCCGTCCGCTACTGGGCGGCCTCGGCCAAGCTGGGCGCGGACACGGCCTACGAGATCGCGCAGATGAAGATCGGCCGCCGGCTGGCGATCAAGCTGCTCAACGCCTCCAAGTTCGTGCTGAACCTGGGCGCCACCGAGAACTCCGTGGTCTCCGGGGACCTTTCCGTGCTCAGCAACACCCTGGACCGGGCCGTGCTGGCCCAGCTCGCCGACGTGGTCCAGCAGGCCACCAAGGCGTTCGAGGGCTACGACTACGCCCGGGCCCTGCAGATCGCCGAGAGCTTCTTCTGGCACTTCACCGATGACTACGTGGAGCTCATCAAGGACCGTGCTTACGGTGCCGCAGGTGAGGCCGAGCAGGCTTCCGTGCTGGCGGCGCTGGCGACGAGCCTGGACACGCTGCTGCGCCTCTTCGCACCGTTCCTGCCGTTCGCCACGGAGGAAGTCTGGAGCTGGTGGCGCACCGGTTCGGTGCACCGTGCCGACTGGCCGTCCGCGGTGGCGACCGACGGAGACACCACGCTGCTGGCCACGGTGGGATCTGCGCTCAGCGGCATCCGCAAGGCCAAGTCCGAGGCCAAGGTCAAGCAGCGCACCGAGGTGCTGTCCGCGACCATCACCGGCTCGGAATCCCTCACCACCCAGCTCAAGGCCGGCCTGGCGGACCTCAAGGCTGCCGCCAACGCCCGGGAGCTGACGCTGGCGGTCGGCGACGGCGAACTGGCCGTGAGCGACGTCGTCCTGGCACCTGCCGAGGCGCCAGCCCAGCCGTAGCGTCTGGCGGGACTCCGGAGGGCGACGGCGTCTGCCGCCGGAGTGAGGGCCCCGGCCGGGGAAACCTGGCTGGGGCCCTCACGCTTGGGCCCTGTCAGCGCCGGGCGGCGCGGTCCTCGGCTTCACTGATGGCCCAGGCGGCGTTGACCAGGCCGATGTGGCTGAACGCCTGCGGGAAGTTTCCGAGCAGCTCGCTGCTGTCCGGTGCGATCTCTTCGGCCAGCAGGCCCAGATCCGTGGCGAACCCGGCGGCCCGTTCGAAGACTCTCCGGGCCCGGCGGGTCTCCCCGGCGAGGGCCAGGGCCTGCGCCAGCCAGAAGGTGCACAGCAGAAAGGTCCCTTCCTCACCCGCGAACCCGTCCTCGGCCCGGTAGCGGTAGACGAGGCCGCGGGGATCGGTGAGCCGTTGTTCGACCGCCTCGATCGTGGCACGCATGCCGGGGTCGTCCGCGGGCAGGAATCCCACGATGGTGAGCATCAGCGCCGAGGCGTCGAGGTCTTCGGAGCCGTAGGCCTGGGTGTAGGCATTGGCAGCGGGGTTCCAGCCCTCGGTGCGGATGGACTCGGCGATCTGCTCCCGCGCCTCGGCCCAGCGTGGTACCCGCCCGGGCGTCCCGAGGATCCCGGCAAGGCTGATGGCCCGGTCGACGGCGACCCAGCACATCAGCTTGGAGTGCAGGTAATGGCGTGGCTCCCCGCGGACCTCCCAGATGCCGTGGTCGGCCGCGCGCCAGCGCTGGGCGGCGGCGTCGGCGGCGTCAGCCAGGAACCGCCGGGTCTCCGGTGCGAGCGCGGCGAGGTATTCCGGCAGGGTGGCGGCGGCGTCGAGCAGTTCACCGTAGACGTCCAGCTGGCGCTGGTTCCACGCGCCGTTGCCGACCCGGACCGGGGAGCTGGCGCGCCAGCCGGGCAGGTGCGCCAGCACTCGTTCGGGCAGCTCGCGTTCGCCGCCGACGCCGAACATGATCTGCAGCTCCTCGCCGCCGGCGAGCTGGCGTGCGGCCGCCGTGGCCAGGAACTGGAAGAACTTCCCGGCCTCGTCCGGGCAGGCGGCCACCCAGAGTGCCTGCAGGGTCATGCTGGCGTCCCGGATCCAGGTGTACCGGTAGTCCCAGTTGCGTGTGCCTCCGGCCACCTCCGGCAGCGACGTGGTCGGGGCGGCGACGATGGCTCCGGTCGGGAAGTAGGTAAGGGCCTGCAGAATCCGTCCGCTGCCGTTGACAAGGTCCTGCCAGGGGCCCCGGTAGCTCTGGTGGATCTCCGACCAGCTGGTCCAGCCCTGCACGGTGTCGGCGAGCCGGCGGCTGATGTCGGTCTGGCTCCAGAGGGCGGCGCCGGCCCCGGCCGGCTGGTGCTGGAGGGCAAAGCCCGTCACGTCCCCGGCGCCAAGCGTGAGCCGGGCCCTCGCGGTTCCCTCCAGGAGGGCGAAGTTGACCGGGCTGGAGAAGGCAAGTGTCTGGCTTTCCGCGGTGGCCACGAGGCCGCCGTCGACCGCACGCAACCTGGGCCTGGTGAGGCCGTAGTCCGGGCGTGGGCTGAAAGCGATGTCCAGCTCGACAGTGCCCGCGATGCCGGTCACCTGGCGGAGCAAGGTTCCGGGTGAATCCGCACCCAGGTCGTGGCCCCGTTTGCCGTCGCCGAGCACCAGGGCGTCCGTGACGGTGACGCTGCCTTCCGCCGTGGTGTGAGTCGTTTCCAGCACCATCGTGGGGCCGAGGTAGCGGCGGGTGGAGGTGTGGGCACCGACGGGGTTGATCGACCAGAAGCCGGCCTCCGGGCCCAGCAGCCGTCCGAAGACAGAAGGGCTGTCAAAGCGCGGGAAGCAGAGCCAGTCCACGGAGCCGGCCGCACTGACCAGGGCTGCCGAGGAGCAGTCGGACAGCAGGGCGTAGTTGGCAATCGGTTCACTGCTCATGGGCATCTTGTTCGTGCGCCGGGCTGTTGTGGGGCAAACCTGCTTTTGCGCTGGGCTGCTATTAGGCTGACCTGTTTTTGGGCAAAGGGGAAGCCCCATCAGCGTGTTGCCGTTGGTGGGGCTTCGACTTTTCGATTGTCACGTGACGTCTTAGACAACCTGGCAGAATCCGCTGATTTTCAGGTCTTCCTACCTCGTCACTGGTAGCCATCATCTGACTTTGCCGAAGGCTGCGTCGGATGAGTGTCACTGAATCTTTGGTTTCTGCGTCCCGCTTCTTTCGAAGTGGGTAAGTTCTATTGTTGTCCCGCCCCCGCGGATGCGCAAGGGCCCCGAAAGAACTACATCACAGTAATTCTTCAGGGGCCTTTTGGGCAGGGACTTTTTGACGGTCTTTGGCCCTGTGGCAGCGGCCGTTAGTTGACCACCGCTTAGTTGAACTCAGGGCTTTCGGTCCGGCTGCGCTTGATTTCGAAGAAGTGGGGGTAGGAGGCAAGAGTCACCGAGGCGTCCCAGAGCCGTCCCGCTTCCTCGCCGCGCGGGATGCGGGTCAGTACGGGGCCGAAGAAGGCGGTTCCGTTGAACGCCACGATGGGGGTTCCGACGTCCTGGCCCACCAGCGAGATGCCGGCCTCGTGGCTGACGCGCAGGGTGGCGTCGACGTCGTCGTTCTGGCCTGCTGCCGCCAGTTCCGCGGGGAGGCCGACCTCGGCGAGGGACTTGGAGATGACTTCGGCGATGTCCTTGTTGCCCTCGTTGTGGATCCTGGTGCCCATGGCGTCGTAGAGCGCCTTGACGTACCCGGTGCCGTGCTGTTCGGCGGCGGCTGTGATGACCCGCACCGGAGCCCAGGCCTGGGTGAGGAACTCCTTGTAGTCCTCCGGGAGCTCCTCGCGGCCGGCGTTCAGCATCGCCAGGCTCATCACGTGCCATTCCGTGCTGATGTTGCGCACGCCTTCCACCTCGCCGATCCAGCGGGAGGTCACCCAGGCGAACGGGCACATCGGGTCGAACCAGAAGTCGGCCTTGCTCTCTGCTTCAGTGGTCTCTGCTTGGGTGGCCAGGGATTCAGACACAGGTGATCTCCTAAGGAAGTCCGGGGAAGGGTGCGCTGCGGCGTCGTGCTGCCGGGCGCGTCGTAGGCTTTAACGCCCGGCACGGGGTGTTTATTCCGGATCAGGTCTGATCCGGCGAAGGTTTGTCCCGGGTCAGGCGGACTTGCGGCGCTTGACGTCGTGGGCGATCATCGTGGGCTCGGCCTTCTTGGAGACCACGTCTTCGGTGATGACCACGGTGGCGATGTCGTCGCGGCTGGGCAGGTCGAACATCACCGGAAGCAGGACTTCCTCCATGATGGCGCGGAGCCCGCGGGCGCCGGTGCCGCGTTCGAGCGCCTGGTCGGCGATTGTGTTGAGCGCTTCCTCCTCGAAGACCAGTTCGACGCCGTCGAGCTGGAACATCTTCTGGTACTGCTTCACGAGGGCGTTCTTGGGCGTGGACAGGATCTGGATCAGCGCCGACCGGTCCAGGTTGGAGACGGTGGTGATGACCGGGAGGCGGCCGATGAATTCCGGGATCAGCCCGAACTTCAGCAGGTCCTCGGGCATGACCTCGCCGTAGGAGTCGGTGTTGTTCTTGACCTCGTTGAGCGGCGCACCGAAGCCAATGCCCTTGCGTCCGGACCGCGACCCGATGATCTCCTCGAGCCCGGCGAAGGCGCCGGCGACGATGAAGAGCACGTTGGTGGTGTCGATCTGGATGAATTCCTGGTGCGGATGCTTGCGCCCGCCCTGCGGCGGGACCGAGGCGACCGTACCCTCGAGGATCTTCAGCAGGGCCTGCTGCACACCCTCGCCCGAGACGTCCCGGGTGATGGAGGGGTTCTCGCTCTTGCGCGAAATCTTATCGATTTCGTCGATGTAGATGATGCCCTGTTCGGCTTTTTTGACGTCGTAGTCGGCGGCCTGGATCAGTTTCAGCAGGATGTTCTCGACGTCCTCGCCGACGTAGCCGGCTTCGGTCAGCGCGGTGGCATCGGCGACGGCGAAGGGGACGTTGAGGCGCCGGGCCAGGGTCTGCGCGAGGTAGGTCTTGCCGCAGCCGGTGGGGCCGATCAGCAGGATGTTGGACTTGGCGATCTCGACGTCGTCGTGGTGGACGCCTTCGGCGAGGCTCCCGCTCTTGGGGGCGTGGCCGGCCTGGATGCGCTTGTAGTGGTTGTAAACCGCGACGGCGAGGGAGCGTTTGGCGGGCTCCTGCCCGATCACGTATTCCTGCAGGAAGTCGAAGATTTCGCGGGGCTTGGGCAGTTCGAAACTGCCCAGGTCGGCTACTCGGCGAGTTCTTCTTCAATGATCTCGTTGCAGAGTTCAATGCACTCGTCGCAGATGTAGACGCCGGGCCCGGCAATGAGCTTCCGCACCTGCTTCTGGCTCTTTCCGCAGAAAGAACACTTCAGCAGATCCGTGCTCTCGCCAATCCGAGCCATATGTGAACCCCTTTAGTATCGTGCTGCCGGCTCTGTGGAACTCCCGCGCAGCGCTGCACCCGTTTCTGGAATCACGGACGTTCCCCGGGGGGACGCCGGCCGTGACATGTTCCACTCTAGGTCACTTTGGGCCTGATGAGTGGAAAGCCGACGCCGGTGCGGCCACATTAAGCGGCCGCACCGGCGTCGGGTACTGCTTGTTACGTGATCGTCCGTTACCGGGTGATTGCCTGCGGCTTCATCTTGCGGGAATCCAGCACCTGGTCGATCAGCCCATAGTCCAGGGCGTCGGCCGCGGTGAGGATCTTGTCCCGCTCGATGTCATAGTTGACCTGCTCCGGGGTCCGGCCGGAGTGCTTGGCCAGGGTGTTCTCGAGCCATTCCCGCATGCGCATGACCTCGGCTGCCTGGATCTCCAGGTCGGAGGCCTGTCCGCCCTGGCCGCCGGACAGCGACGGCTGGTGGATCAGGACCCGCGCGTTCGGCAGCGCGAGGCGCTTGCCCGGGGTTCCGGCCGCCAGGATCACGGCGGCGGCACTGGCCGCCTGGCCGAGGCACACGGTCTGGATTTCCGGTCGGATGTACGTCATGGTGTCGTAGATCGCCGTCATGGCAGTGAAGGAGCCACCCGGGGAGTTGATGTACAGCGTGATGTCGCGGTCCGGGTCGGTGGACTCGAGCACCAGCAGTTGCGCCATCACGTCGTCGGCCGAGGCGTCGTCGATCTGGACACCGAGGAAGATGATGCGGTCCTCGAAGAGCTTGGTGTACGGGTCCTGGCGCTTGAAGCCGTAGGGGGTGCGCTCCTCAAACTGCGGCAGCACGTAGCGGCTGCTCGGCAGGTTGCCGGCAGTCGAACCGAAGTTGTAGTTCATGTTCATTGCTCCTGAATTCATTGCTGTCTGCGTGCCGGTCAGTTCTCGGTGGATCCGGTGACGGTGCCGTCAACGGCACTGTCGCCGTTGGCGCCGGAGGCGTTCGTTCCGCCGCCGCCGGCCACGGACCCCGCGTGCGCCGCGATCTTGTCGAAGAAGCCGTACTCGAGGGCTTCCTTGGCCGTGAACCACTTGTCGCGGTCGTTGTCCTTGAGGATCGTTTCGACGCTCTGTCCGGTCTGAGTGGCCGTCAGTTCGGCCATAACCTTCTTCATGTGCAGGATGAGCTCGGCCTGGATCTTGATGTCCGAGGCCGTGCCGCCGATGCCGCCGGAAGGCTGGTGCATCAGGATGCGGGCATTGGGGGTGGCGTAGCGCTTGCCCTTGGTGCCGGAGGAGAGCAGGAACTGCCCCATCGAGGCGGCGAGGCCGGTGGCGACGGTAACGACGTCGTTGGGGATGAACTGCATGGTGTCGTAGATGGCCATGCCGGCGGTGACGGAGCCGCCCGGTGAGTTGATGTAGAGGTAGATATCCTTCTCGGGGTTCTCGGCCGAGAGCAGCAGCAGCTGCGAGCAGATCGCGTTGGCGTTCTCGTCGCGGACCTCGGAGCCGAGCCAGATGATGCGCTCTTTTAGCAGGCGGTTGTAAATGTAGTTATCCTGGGCTGCCGGATCGACAGTAGCCATCCGGGGTGCCCCTGCTTGCTGTGACATATGTACTTACCTCTCGCTGGCGACGGTGACGCCACTGGACGACATCACTGAACTTTCCTACATGGACACTAACGGTTTTCCAGCCCGCTTTGTGCTCAGGCGCGGGGCTGTTCGCTGACGGCGCACGATTGGCCGGGAGGGTTCATCACGGGCTTAAAAAGCGGCACCCCCGGATCAGAGATCCAGGGGTGCTGCAGGAAACTGCGGGAACAGAAAGTGTTAGAACTTCACTGCTGCCGGGTCATCATTCTTGGTGGTCTCGGGTGCGGCTTCCTCGGAAGCGGCGTCCTCGACGTCGGTCCCGGCAGCTGCCTCGACCGGCTCCTCTTCGCCGCCGGGGCGGACGAAGTCGCTGAGGTCAACCTTGTTGCCCTCGGTGTCGGTGACCTCGGCCTGGCCCAGCACAACGGCCAGGGCCTTGCGGCGGCGGACCTCGGAGACCATCATCGGGACCTGGCCGCTCTGATCGATGATCTGCGCGAACTGGTTCGGGTCCATGCCGTACTGGCCGGCGGTGGTGACGATGTAGTCGATCAGCTCGTTCTGGCTGACGTTGACTTCTTCCTTTTCCGCGATGGCGTCGAGGATGATCTCGTTCTGGAAGGCACGTTCGGTGTTGGCCTTGACCTCGGCGCGGTGCTCCTCGGTGTCGTGCTCGCCTTCACCGTGGGCGTTCTCGGCGTTGAAGTGCTGCTCGAGCTGCTCTTCGACGACGGATTCCGGGACGGGGACCGCAACGAGTTCAACAAGCTTGTCGAGGACCTTGTCGCGGGCCTCGACGCCCTGCTCGACGACCTTGGACTCCTTAGCCTGCTTGGCGAGGTCCTCGCGCAGTTCGGCCAGCGTGTCGAATTCGGAGGCCAGCTGGGCGAAGTCGTCGTCAGCTTCGGGAAGCTCGCGCTCCTTGACGGACTTGACGACCACCTTGACCTGGGCGGACTCGCCGGCATGCTCGCCGCCTACCAGGGTGGTGTCGAAGATGGCGTCCTCGTCGGCGCTGAGGCCGGTGACGGCTTCGTCGAGGCCTTCGAGCATGGTGCCGGCGCCGACCTGGTAGGACAGCCCGGTGGCCGAGTCAACCTCGGCGCCGTCGATGGTGGCGGTGATGTCGATGCTCAGGAAGTCCTTGTCCGCGGCGGGGCGGTCGACGGACTTCAGCGTGCCGAAGCGGCCGCGGAGTTCGTCCAGGGCCGTCTCGACGTCGGCGTCGGAGGACTCAGCGGCGGCAACTTCAACCTTGATGCCGGCGTAGTCGGGCAGTTCGATCTCCGGGCGGACGTCAACCTCGGCATGGAATTTGAGTTCACCGTCGGTGGCGGACGGGTCCGGGACCTCGGTGATCTCGACCTCGGGACGGCTCAGCGGGCGGATGCCGGTTTCCTGAACGGCGGCCTGGTACCAGCCGTTGAGACCATCGTTGATGGCGGTCTCCAGCACGTAGCCGCGGCCGACACGCTGGTCAATGAGCTTGGAGGGGACCTTGCCCTTGCGGAAACCGGGGACCTGGATCTGCGAAGCAACAGTCTTGTATGCCTCTGCGATGCTGGGCTTCAATTCCTCAAAGGGGACCTCAACATTGAGCTTGACCCGCGTGGGGGTGAGGTTCTCGACAGCGCTCTTCACAGTCTAAGTACTCCTGGTTTTAGGGGGTGGGGTTCTGCACCGCCAAGGGTCTGGCGGTACTTGCAGAGTCGGGGTGACAGGATTTGAACCTGCGACTTCCTGCTCCCAAAGCAGGTGCTCTAGCCAAGCTGAGCTACACCCCGTAAGTGCACAGAACAGTCTACGGTCTTTTTGTGCCGGTTTGCACATTTGACACCGGGGCCCTGAATTGGGTTTAGTTGTATCCGGCTTGAACAGCCGCCCGGAAGTCTGCAGGAATATTCAGGCAAGTTCCCGGGGACGTAGCTTAGTGGTAAAGCCTCAGTCTTCCAAACTGATGATGCGGGTTCGATTCCCGTCGTCCCCTCAGAAATATGACAAAAAGCCCCTCTGCTGAGGGGCTTTTTTGTTTCTGACGGTCGACTGCTCCATAACTGCCCTTCTGGAGGCTCAGAAGGGCCCTTGCGGAGCAATGGATGAGGTTGGGCCCGTGTGCAGACTCAGGGCGCCTGGCAGGCCGGGCACCAGTAGAGTTTCCGGGCGCCGAGCTCGCTCAGGGCCACCGGGGTGCCGCAGTCCCGGCAGTCCAGTCCCTGCCGCCGGTACACGAAGTGCGAGTCCTCCGCCGCGGGCAGGCCGCTCCAGGAGGTGGCTCCGGGAACTTCCCCAGCGACACTCCCGGCGACTTTCCCGGCGACGCGCGCGCTATCGCCCCAGTAGCGCGGGGGTGTGGTGATGATCCGGCCGTCGCGGACGCCGTCGGACATCACCGCGACGGTGTCGTCCCAGAGCCGGCCGGCATCGTCGCCGGTCAACCCGTTCCCGGGCAGCCACGGGTCCAGGCGCTGCCGGAACAGTAGTTCGGCGCGGTACACGTTGCCGACGCCGGCAATGACTTTCTGGTCCATCAGCAGGGCCGCGAGCGGCGTGCGCCTGGCGCGGACGGCGGCAACGAAGGACCCGCGGTCGCCCGGGAGGTTGCGCAACGGGTCGGGACCCAGCCGGGCCAGGACAGCTTCCGCCTCCTCCCCGGTGACCGTCTGGCAGGTGGTCGCACCGCGCAGGTCGGCCCACCCGTGGGCGCTGGCGAGCCGGACGCGGACGGCGCCGACCGGCTCGGGCGGGCCTTCATACCGGGCGGGCCCTGCCGCTCCGCCGTCGTCGTAGAGCTCCCGCTCCCCCACCTTGCGGGGCGCCCCGATGCTGGACGCGCCCCGGAAAGTGGCGTCGCCGCCGAAGTCCCAGGCGCCGTAGAGGCCCAGGTGGACGTGCAGCAGCAGCCCGTGCTCGAACGCCAGGAACAGGTGCTTGCCGTGTGCGTCGGCGTCGGTAAGAGTGTGGCCGTCCAGCAGGGCCGCGCCCTGGACGAAACGCCCCTGCGGACTCGAGACTGCGAGCCGCTCCCCCGTGAAGACGTCGCTGAACTGGCGTGCCAGCCGGCGGACGGAGTGTCCCTCCGGCACTAGTCCATGACCTCGCCAGTGCGCTCGTACGCGGCGATTTTGCCGATCCGGCGGATGTGGCGTTCATCGTTGCTGAAGGGTTCGGTCAGGAACGCTTCGATGATTTCGGTGGCCTCCTCGACGCTGTGCTGGCGGCCGCCGACGGCGACCACGTTGGCGTCGTTGTGCTCGCGGGCGAGCTTGGCGGTGGACAGGTTCCAGGCCAGCGCGGCGCGGACGCCCTTGACCTTGTTTGCGGCAATTTGCTCGCCGTTGCCGGAGCCGCCGAGGACGATCCCGAGGGCGTTGATGCCGGCGTCCTGGTCCGCGACGACGGCGCGCGCGGCGTTGATGCAGAACGAGGGGTAGTCGTCCTGGGCGTCGTATTCCTGGGGTCCGTGGTCGAGGACCTCGTAGCCCTTGGCGCCGAGGTGCGTGACGAGGTGGGCGCTGAGTTCCATGCCGGCGTGGTCGGTGGCGATGTGCACGTGCGGGAAGTCAGAAGGGGTCACGGCGTATCCGTTCGGTGTGGCAGGCCTGTCATCGGGGCTTGCGGGGCTGTGTGGGGGCTGTTCCCAGCCTACCGGGGCACGGGCCGGCGGGACACGCGGCGGCGGGACACGCGGCGTCAGCGGGACTTCAGAGACCGGTGGCTCCGCCGGCCCGGCGTGCCCGGGCCGCCACCCGCGAAATCACCTGCGCGAGGTTGTCCGCTGTGGTGGCGCTCCCGGCGCTGACGGTCAGGGTACGCCCGTCCACCCGGTCGACGACGACGGCGGGTCCGCTGCTGACCAGCAGCGCCGTCGAGGTGCCGTGGCTCCGGTAGCCCCAGCCGCCGTAGCTGGCCGCCCGGACCTCCTTCGGCGTCGCCGCCTCGATGGCAGCGGCCGGCACGTCCATGACCCGGACGAACCCTGCGGCGAAGACCCGGAGGCCGCTGCGGTCCACCCGGAGCCGGGCAAACAGGCACGCGGCGGCGAACAGGGCCAGGGCGGCAAGGAGGGCGGCGAGCCAGGGCACGGCGATGGTGAGCAGCGCGGCGGGGAGCAGGGTGGCGATCCCGAGCATCACGAAGACGGAACTGCGGGCGTGGACCCACACCGTCACCGAATCCCGGACCAGGTCCGGATCAAGTTCGCGGGCAAGGGCCGCCTCGATGGCCCGGTCATCGTCCGTGGACCAGCGTTCGTCGGCCTTGAAGACGAAACCCATCACAAAGCCCAGGCCCAGGGCGGCGCCGCTGCCCATGGCAAGCACGGCGACGTCCACCCGCGCCTCCCGCGCGTTCTCCAGACCGAGCTGTCCGACCAGCACGGCGGCGAGGACAGTGGTGATGAAGAGACTGACGAACAGTCCGGCGCCCATCATGATCCGGCGCATGATCGCCGGGCGGGACAGCGGCACCGCCTGGACCAGCACGGCCCAGCCGATCAGCACAATCATGGCGGCGCCGGCTCCCACGACGGCCCCGAACGGGGCGAAGTCCGCTGCGCCTTCCCCGGTCCAGCGGACCGCCAGCGGCTCGGGCAGATCGGCGCGGATCAGGAACGCGCAGACCACAAACGCCGCCGAGAGCATCAGTGGGAACCCCACGGCGAATCGCAGTGCCCTGGCGTCGACGGATTCCCGCAGCTTTCCCATATCCTCCACGCTACCCCGGCGCATCGGGGTTCGATATGTTGGGGTGACCCGGGCAACTTGCCAAGGCCCGCAGAAGTGAAAGAATGACTTCACAGTATCGAGTTTTCCCGTCCCTAAGCATCCCCGGAGGCCCAATTTTGCCTGGAATGAACCTGACGCGCACCGAAGCGCGCGAGCGTGCCGAACTGATCGCCGTTGACTCCTACGAGGTCGAACTCGACCTGACCCGTGGGGACAAAGTCTTCGGCACCACCACCGCAGTGAAGTTCTCGGCCACGCCCGGGTCCTCGACTTTCATTGACGCGGTCACCGCCGCGGTGCAAAGTGTCACGCTGAACGGGCGCGAGCTTGATCCGGCCGAAGTAGCCGACGGCGTCCGCATCCAGCTTCCGGATCTGGCGGCGGAGAACGACCTGCTCGTGGTCGCCGAGGCGCCCTACATGAACACCGGCGAAGGGCTGCACCGTTTTGTGGACCCGGTGGACCAGGAGGTCTACCTCTACACCCAGTTCGAGGTTCCGGATTCCCGGCGGATGTTCGCCGTGTTTGAGCAGCCTGACCTCAAGGCCAGCTTCGCCTTCACGGTCATTGGCCCGTCGCACTGGGATGTGGTGTCCAACTCCCCCACCCCGGTGCGGGTCGAGACCATCCCGGGCACCGACGGCGGCGCCCGCTCCGTCTGGGAATTCGCCCCCACACCGCGGCTCTCCTCCTACGTCACAGCGCTGATCGCGGGACCGTACCAGTCCGTCCGCAGCGAAGTGGTCGCCGCCGACGGCAAGGTAACCCCGCTGGGCATCTTTGCCCGCAAGTCGCTTATGCAGTACCTCGACGCGGACAACATCTTCGACCTGACCCGGCAGGGGTTCGAGTTCTTCGAGGCGCAATTCGGCTGCCCGTACCCGTTCGAGAAGTACGACCAGCTCTTTGTGCCGGAATTCAACGCCGGCGCGATGGAGAATGCCGGTGCCGTGACGATCCTGGAGGGCTACATCTTCCGGAGCAAGGTCACCGACGCCCAGGTCGAACGGCGCGCCATCACCGTCCTCCACGAACTGGCCCACATGTGGTTCGGGGATCTCGTGACCATGCGCTGGTGGAACGATCTGTGGCTCAATGAGTCCTTCGCCGAGTACATGTCGCACCTGGCCGCCGTGGAAAATACCAAGTTTGACCGCGCATGGACCACGTTCGCGTCGGTGGAGAAGTCCTGGGCGTACCGCCAGGACCAGCTCCCCACCACCCACCCGATTTTCGCGGAGATCAACGACCTGGAGGACGTCGAGGTCAACTTTGACGGCATCACCTACGCCAAGGGCGCCTCGGTGCTGCGCCAGCTCGTGGCCTGGGTGGGCCCGGAGGAGTTCATGGCCGGTGTCCGCGAGTACTTCCGCAAGCACGCCTGGCAGAACACCGAGCTCAGCGACCTGATGGCGGAACTTGAAAAGGCCAGCGGCCGTGACCTGGACCAGTGGGGCCGGCTCTGGCTGGAGACCGCCGGCGTCAACACGCTCAAGCCCGAGCTCTCCGTGGCCGAGGACGGCACCATCACATCCTTCACGATCCTGCAGTCCGCCACCGAGGCCCAGCCGACCATCCGGCCGCACCGGCTCGCCGTCGGCTTCTACAACCTCAACGGCGCCGGGAAGCTGGAACGTGTGCACCGCGAGGAGCTCGACGTCGACGGCGGACGCACCGAGGTGCCCTCGCTGGCCGGAGTCGCCCGGCCCGACCTGATCCTGCTCAACGACGATGACCTCGCCTACGCCAAGGTCCGGCTCGACCCGGCATCCCTGGCCACCGCCACGGCCCACCTCAAGGACTTCAGCCAAAGCCTGCCCCGGACCCTGGTGTGGGGCTCGGCCTGGGACGCGGCCCGCGACGGCGAAACCCCCGCCCGCGGCTATGTGAAGCTGATCCTGGCCAACATCGCCGAGGAATCCGATTCGTCCGTGATCCAGGTCCAGCTGCGCCAGCTGGCCACGACGCTGAACTTCTACGTGGCCGCGGACTCCAAGGAGGCCACCGGGGTTGCCGCCGCCGACCGGCTCTGGGAACTCGCCTCCGGCGTCCCGGCCGGCTCCGACGCGCAGCTGCAGTTCGTTAAGTCCTACGCCCTGCTGGCACGCAGCACCGGCCAGCTGGACGCCCTGTCCGGACTGCTGGACGGCACCCTGGCGCTGGCGGGGCTCACCGTGGACCAGGACCTGCGCTGGGAACTGATCACCTCCCTCGTCGCCGGCGGCCGCGCCGGTGCGGAGACGATCGACGCCGAGCTGGCACGCGACAATACCGCCACCGGGCAGAACGCGGCGGCCCTGGCGACGGCCGCGATTCCGACGCCGGAGGCCAAGGCCGCGGCCTGGGACTCGATTGTGGTCAAGGGCGAGCTGTCCAACGCGCTGCAGGGTTCGGCCGTCAGCGGCTTCACCCGGGTGCTCGACACCTCCCTGCTGGAGCCCTATGCCGAGAAGTACTTCGACGCTGTCCCGGGCATCGTCAGGGACCGCACGCATGCGCTGGCCCAGCAGATCGTCGTCGGGCTGTACCCGGCGCAGCTGACCACGCAGGCGACCGTGGACCGCACCGATGAGTTCCTCGCCTCGCTCCCGGAGGACAGCTCGGCGCTGCGCCGGATGATGCTGGAGAACCGCGACGGCGTGGCCCGCGCGCTGCGTGCCCGCCAGGCCGACGTCGGGTAGCCCCGCCCAAGTAGCCGGCAGTTGTAAGCGCAGGAACCTGGGCCCCGCCCGGGTAGCTTGCAGCAGGGGCCCGTTCTCGACGCCGGGAACGGCCCCTGCCGCCAGTCAGATTTGCCGGCGGGTGGCCTAGGCTGGAGCCATGAGCCTCGACGAGCACCGGTACGCGCTGACAGTCCGTTGGACCGGGAACCTTGGCGAGGGGACGGCGTCGTACCGCGGCTATTCGCGGGACCACGACATCGAGATCCCCGGGCTGCCCGTCCTGCGGGGCTCCGCGGACCCGACCTTCCACGGTGACCGGGACCGCTGCAACCCGGAACAGCTGCTGCTGGCGGCGCTGTCCCAGTGCCACATGCTGTCCTTCCTGCACGTGGCCGTGAAGAACGGCGTGGTGGTGACCGCCTACGAGGACCGGGCCGAGGCCCTGATGCGGACCAACCGTGACGGCAGCGGTCAGTTTGAATCCGCCACGCTCAGGCCCCGGGTGACCCTGGCTGCTCCGGTGACGGAGGAACTTCTGGCGGAACTGCACGCCGCGGCGAACAGGGTCTGCTTCATCGCCCGGAGCGTCAATTTCCCGGTGCTGCACGAGCCAAGCGCGCTGGTCGGGGGCCAGCCGGGCTGACCGCCCCGCGCCGGTCCGCTGCCGGCCTGTTTCAGGATCCGTAACGCCGTGCGGCCCGGGACACAGGATGCGCCCGGGCCAACCCTGCGGCGCTAGTGTTGAAGGAGACCAGAGTCTAAGGCGCCCGGCGACCGCCGGAGCCTGCCCGGACACCCAGCCCAGCGGCCAGCCGATGCTGCCCGCCGGCAGCTGGGATGCAGCAAATAGACGCAGCAACAACGCGCGGCAACAAGGAGTTTCCCCACCGATGATCAGCCCGACCACCATCGAACCAATCACCCCTGCGGACATCTCTGCCATCAACCTGCCGGGCATCGTCATCAGCTTGGGGGTCGGCGTCACCATTTGGCTGGTGGCGTCGTTCGTGATCGTCGGAATCACGAAACGCGTCGCCGCAGGGACCTCACTCTTCAGGAAGCCGCTCTTCCGCTGGGTGGCTCCGGCCTTCCGCGCCCTCGAACAGGAACGCCGGGTCCAGCGCGCCCACACCATCGGCGCACTGCTCAACAGTGTGGTCGGCGTCCTGGTGTCCATCCTCACCACCGTGTACGTGCTCAAGAACCTGAACGTGGACGTCGCTCCGATCCTGACCAGCGTCGGAATCCTCGGAATCGCGATCGGCTTCGGCGCCCAGCAACTGATCCGCGACTTCCTCGCCGGCATCTTCATCACCATGGAGGACCAGTACGGGATTGGCGACATCATCGAAACGTCCGAGGTGGTGGGCACTGTGGAAGCCATGAACCTGCGGATCACCCGGGTCCGGGCGGACGACGGCACCATCTGGTACCTGCGCAACGGCGAAATCCTGCGGGTGGGAAACCGCTCCCAGGGCACATACATTTCGCCGGAGGCCGCGGCGGCGGCCGAGGCCGACGACGCACCCCAGCAGATAGCCGGAGAATAGAACCATGACGATTCCCAGCGCCGGCGAACCCCGCCAGCCTAAGCAGCTGTTGCAGAACGATCCGTTCAGCAAGCCCGGCTACACAGACAACTTCTACGACGCCGTGGGCGGCCATGAGACCTTCGTGAAGCTCATCGATGTGTTCTACGACGGCGTGGCGACGGATCCGCTGCTGCGGCCGATGTATCCGGAGGAGGATCTCGGCCCCGCAAAGCGGCGGTTCCTGATGTTCCTCGAGCAGTACTGGGGCGGCCCGACGACGTATGGCGAGGAGCGCGGGCATCCCCGGCTGAGGATGCGGCACCAGCCCTTCCGGGTGACGCCGGAGGCCAAGGAACGCTGGCTGCATCACATGCGCACCGCTGTCGACTCCCTGGAGCTCCCGCCGCTCCACGAGGGGACACTGTGGGACTACATGGAACGGGCGGCCCTCTCCATGGTGAACAGCCCCTCCGGAGCCTGACGCCGTTCACCGCGGCGTCACTTTAGCCCCGGGCGGTCCCGTGTGACCTCGATCGAGTGGACCCTTGTCGGACCCGCGATCAAGTCGGCAGCCCGGTGGTCAGCGCCGCCCGTGCCGCGCTGCGAGCGCGGCACGGGCATTGCCGGCGAAATGCAGAAGTAGCGAGACGACGAGGAACGCGACGAGCACCTGCGCCGTCGTAGCAAACGCCGCCGGCCAGCCGCCGTCGAGTGTCGGATCCAGGAAGTCGTAGACGTACCAGCCGTCGATAGCCCCGCGCACCCACGAGAACACAAGGAAAGCAGCCGGGTAGCTGAGCCACACCAGCGGCCGCCACCGATTGCCGCGCACGGTCCTCGTAACGAGGAGCCAGTCGAGCGCGGCGAACAGCGGAGCGACGCGGTGGTGTGCGAGCTGGGGCCAGTACATGTCCAGGCTCCACCACGGCTCGCCGGGCGGGGCTACCAAAACCACGTAGATAATGCCGGTCATCACCAGATAGAAGGCCAGCGCTCCGGAGAGGTGGTCCCACCACTCCGGGAGCCTGGTCCGCGGCCGGGCAGCGGACGCGATGAGCACTGTCCCGAGGACGAGGTTGGACTGGACCGTGAATTCCGAGTAGAGCTGGAAGATGTCCACGTCGCTGCCAGGCAGTGTCGCGTCGTACGTCTTTTGCGCGAGGGCGACGAGCACGAACGCGCCCACCGCGAAGCGGAGCATGCGGATCCAGCTGCGGTCCGGATGTAGCGCATCATTGAAGCCGAGGTTGCGCTCGACCGGAGGATCCAGCACTGATACGCCGCTCATGGGCCCAGTATGTCAGTCCAGTCGCGCCTGTCGAAGGAGCTAAAGTCCCGAAACCCATAGGGTGATCCCATGGTGATAGTTCGTGGGGAGACAATCGAAGACCGGGCCGCCGTTGCCGCGCTGAGAGCTACATGGGCCGCAGAGCAGGACCCCGGGCTACCGGATGCTCCGGACTTCGCAGACGTCTACAGCGGCTGGGTGGACGCAAACCCACGCAAGTTCTTTGTTGCCGAGGTGGACGGCGAACTCGTCGGGATGCTCAACCTCCTGGTTTTCGAACGGATGCCCAAGCCCGGGAAGGAAGGCTCCCGGTGGGTCTATCTGGGCAACGTCTACGTGTTGCCGCGTTTTCGGAACTCCGGGATCGGAGCCCGGCTGGTGGCTGCGGCGATTGAGTTCTCGCAGGGCATCAACGCCGCACGAATGGTACTTTCGCCGTCTCCTGCTTCGCGCAATTTCTACGCCCGGCTAGGCTTTCAGGCCGCCGAAGAGCTCCGCGTTCTCCGATTCTGACCTGGACGCAACGGCATCGTGGCACTGCTGACGCCATGGGTATCAATTAAAAGTGCCGAGCTGGTGCCCTAAAGTCCCGTGCCGGTGCGGGCTAGGACGTGCCCGCGGGTTCCGCTGAGCCGGAACCAGCGTCCGGCCCGGTAGAGCTGCTGCTCACCGTCGGCCAGGAAGCCGAGCGTGAGGGCTGCAAAGGCGGCGCCCAGCGGGAGCCCGCCGGCGCCAGGCAGTTCCCTGCCCCAGACCGTGGCGCGGGCGTTGTTGACGATCAACGCGCCGGGTTTGTCCGGAATGATCGCGGCGATCTCGGTGATCCCGGCCTCGGCGGACCGGCGCAGCTCGGCGTCCGGCAGCGTGCCGACGGCTTCCCATCCGGCGCGGGGCGCTCCGACCCCGGCCCACGACTCGGTGACGGTCACGGGCGGCAACGGAAGTTCGACGTCGTTCTCCCCCGCACGTGCCAGCCGGTCCAGCACTGCGGAGAGCGGAACGGTGACATCGGTGTCCGCCGGGTGCGCGAGGGCCATGGTCCGCAGGCCGAGGATCGTCGGGGTCGACTCCCCCAGCAGCCGCGGCCGCAGCACACACACGTAGGCGGCGAGCACCGGGCCGGACGCCTGGAGCCGGACGGCGCCGTCGTCGATCGACCGGGCGCGGGTGGCGAAGGTACGCAAATCCGCCAGGTCTCGTGGATCGGTGAACTGCAGGGGCTGGGTAAGGACGTCAGACACAATATCGACTCTACCGGCTGTGCCTCGTTGGGACGGCGCCCGGAGGACGTCTAAAGTCGAACCATGACTGAAGCCGAAGCCGGATTACAGGCGCTGCCAACCCAGGACCCCACCTCCTCGCTGCTCCAACTGCTGAACCTCGGTGAACTGGAGGGCGCCCGGACGGATGAGGACATCTTCATGGGCCCCTCCCAGCAGCAGCCCCGGCACCGCGTGTTTGGCGGCCAGGTGCTGGCGCAGTCGCTGATCGCCGGAAGCCGGACTGTTCCCGAGGGCCGCGGTGTGCACTCCATGCACGGATACTTCCTGCGCCCCGGGGATGCCAACAAGCCGATCACCTTCGGCGTACAACGGCTCCGGGACGGCCGCTCGTTCTCCGCGCGGCGCGTCCACGCGTACCAGGAGGGCATGCCCATCCTCTCCATGATCGCCTCGTTCCAGGACGAGGACGAGGGCATCGAGCACCAGTCCGAGATGCCGGCCGGCATCCCCGACCCGGAATCGCTGCCCAGCACCGCCGACCTGCTGGGCAAGTTCGACCATCCGGTGGCACGCCACTGGGCCTACGAGCGGCCCTTCGACATCCGGCATGTCGACCCGGCACTGTATGTCTCGGCCAAGGGGAACAAGGAGCCGCGGAACGCCGTCTGGATGAAGACGTTTGGGCCGATGCCGGCTGATCCGGATCTGCACCGGGCTGCCCTGGCCTACGCCAGCGATTACACCTTGCTGGAGTCCATCCTCCGCAAGCACGGGATGAGCTGGATTACCCCGGGCATGTCGGTCGCCAGCCTGGACCATGCCATGTGGTGGCACCGGCCCGTCCGGGTGGACGACTGGCTGCTCTACGTGCAGGAGTCCCCCAGCGCCCAGGGCGCCCGCGGCCTGGCGACCGGCAAGATCTTCAGCCGCGACGGCCGGCACGTTGCCACGGTGGCGCAGGAAGGCATGATCAGGGTTCCCACGGACCTCAAGAACAAGCTCAAGGGCGCGGTCCAGTCCAAGGTCCTGCAGCACCAGATGCGCAAGGCTGACCGCGGCTGACCCTGCGCCTAGCGGGCCCCTGCGTCAGGTGACACGCGAAAGGCCGGCTCCCCGCGGGGAGCCGGCCTTTCTGTTCCGCGTTTACAGTTCCGCGTCTAGCCTGGCGGCCTCAACCGGTGGCTTAGTCGCGGGTGAGGCGGCGGCTTAGTCGCGGGTGAGGCGGCGGTGGGTCACGCGGTGCGGCTTGGCCGCGTCCGGGCCCAGCCGCTCGATCTTGTTCTCCTCGTAGGCTTCGAAGTTGCCTTCGAACCAGTACCACTTCGAGGGGTTCTCCTCGTCGCCTTCGTAGGCGAGGATGTGGGTAGAGACCCGGTCCAGGAACCAGCGGTCGTGCGAAACCACGACGGCGCAGCCCGGGAATTCGAGCAGGGCATTTTCGAGGCTGCTGAGCGTTTCGACGTCGAGGTCGTTAGTCGGCTCATCGAGGAGCAACAGGTTTCCGCCCTGCTTAAGGGTCAGGGCCAGGTTCAGGCGGTTGCGCTCACCACCGGAGAGCACGCCGGCCTTCTTCTGCTGGTCCGGGCCCTTGAAGCCGAAGGCGGCAACGTAGGCGCGGGACGGCATTTCGACCTGCCCAACCTGGATGTAGTCCAGGCCGTCGGAGACGACCTCCCACAGGGTCTTGTTCGGGTCGATGCCGCCGCGGCTCTGGTCCGCATAGGAGATCTTGACGGAGTCACCGATCTTCAGCTCGCCGCCGTCGAGGGGCTCGAGCCCGACAATGGTTTTGAACAGGGTGGTCTTGCCGACACCGTTCGGGCCGATGACACCGACAATGCCGTTGCGCGGCAGGGTGAACGAGAGTCCGTCAATGAGGGTCCGGTCCTCGAAGCCCTTCTGCAGGTTCTTCGCCTCCAGGACAAGGCCGCCCAGCCGCGGTCCCGGCGGTATCTGGATCTCTTCGAAGTCCAGTTTCCGGGTGCGGTCGGCTTCGGCAGCCATTTCCTCGTAGCGGGCCAACCGGGCCTTGGACTTGGTCTGGCGCCCCTTGGCGTTGGAACGGACCCATTCCAGTTCCTCGGTGAGCCGTTTGGCCTGTTTGGCGTCCTTCTTGCCCTGGACTTCCAGGCGGGCGCGCTTCTTTTCGAGATACGTGGAGTAGTTGCCCTCGTAGGGGTACAGGTGGCCGCGGTCCACTTCGGCGATCCACTCGGCCACGTGGTCAAGGAAGTACCGGTCGTGGGTAACGGCGAGAACGGCGCCGGGGTAGGCGGAAAGGTGCTGCTCAAGCCAGAGCACGCTCTCAGCATCGAGGTGGTTAGTGGGCTCGTCCAGGAGCAGCAGGTCCGGCTTCTGGAGCAGGAGCTTGCAGAGCGCGACGCGGCGGCGCTCACCACCGGAGAGCAGGGTAACGTCGGCATCGGCCGGCGGGCAGCGGAGGGCGTCCATGGCCTGCTCGAGCTGGGAATCGAGATCCCAGGCATCGGCGGCGTCGATCGCTTCCTGTAGCTGACCCATTTCCTCCAGGAGGACATCGTAGTCAGCGTCAGGGCTGGCCATCTCTTCGGAAATGTCGTTGAATCGCTGGATCTTTCCCATGATCTCGCCGACACCTTCCTGGACGTTGCCCAAAACGGTCTTTTCCTCGTTCAGCGGCGGTTCCTGCAGCAGGATGCCCACCGTGTAGCCGGGGCTGAGCCGAGCCTCACCGTTTGACGGTGTGTCCAGTCCGGCCATGATCTTAAGAATGGTGGACTTACCGGCACCATTCGGGCCGACAACACCAATCTTGGCCCCCGGGAAGAAGGACATGCTTACGTCGTCGAGGATGAGTTTTTCGCCAACAGCCTTGCGGGCCTTGGTCATTGTGTAGATAAATTCCGCCATGCCTACAAATCTAGTGGTTCGGCCGGGATAACTCACATCCATGCCGTTCCGCAGGCGACGTCTTCGTGCGGTCCGGGCCCAGCCCGACGTGGGCGGAACGCCGCGGCTGGGCGCGCGGAACCAGCTGCCCTAGGCGGCCGCCCCTTTCAGCTCGCCCGTTTCCTCGTCGAGGTCCTCGACGTCGCCGTTCTCATCATTGATGAAAACAGTGCGGGCTGCCGGGTCTGCGCCGTCGTATTCGTCATGTTCGCGGCCGTCGTCGTGGCGGGTCGCCTCGGGGCCGTCTACGTCCGGGGACGAGGTGTTCGACGCGAACGGATCGGCAGCGGGCTGCGGCCCGTTGCCGGACGTGCGAATGTAGTTGGCCGAACCCCACTTCAGGTCGTGGCCGACAGCGTCAGCGTCGATTTGCGCCACGTGGTGGATCTGGCCGTCCGATTCCCAGCTTCTCAACTTGATTCGTCCTACGACGATGACCCGCTGGCCCTTCTTGACGCTACAGCCGATGTTGCCGGCCAATTGCCGGTAGCCCTGGACTGTAAAGAAGTCGATGGTCCCCTCAACCCAGGCGTTGCTGGCACGGTCGTAATGCCGGTCGGTGGAACCCAGCCGGAAGGATACCGTTGCCACCCCGCCGGGGGTCGTCGAACTCTTGGGCTCGGTGGCGACGAAGCCCCGGATCGTGATGTTGTCACTCATTCTCATGTCCTGTCTCGAAATGTCGTGCCCTAGCAGGCTCTTTCAGCTTCGCGCCCGCAACTACCGTTCGCGAGAGGCACAGCACGCCATGTGGATAACGCGGGCCGGACACCCGCCGGGCGGGCCCGGGCTCCGGCCCGGCATGCGGGAAGCAGCGCGCCCGGGTGTCCCTGACGGCGGACACCCGCGGGGCGCGGTAAACTTTTCGAGGCGTCCCCCGGCAGCAGCCGGGCCGGCACGCCGACGTGCCCCAGTAGCTCAGGGGATAGAGCAGCGGCCTTCTAATCCAAAGGCTCCGGCTTCGAGACCATTTCAAGTTTTGGGGAGCTTTCCCCCGGCCCGGTCGGCCCTCCAGCAGGCAGCTCCTTGCCGGTCAGAATCCAGTACTCATCG
>NZ_JBWZCG010000035.1:0-32870 GCF_059383415.1 Pseudarthrobacter sp. RHLT1-30-1 | reverse complement strand
CTTGTCCGGTCATGGTGAGGGGATTCCCGGAACCGTACCGGTTGCCTGCCGGGGCTGTCCCCGCCCCCCCCCACGCCGTCATTTTTCGAGGCGGTGAAGCATTTTTTCCCGGGATGTGTGTCCTGTCACACATTTCATAGTAAGATTCTGAATACTAACTGACCGTTCGATCAGTAAATCCAGAGGCAGTAAGTTTTTCTTTCGCACCCAACCCGGGCAGTACCTCTGCCCCCAGCAACGGAGTTCCAATGACCGCAACTTCAAGTGTCGATTCTGAGGCGGGACCCAGCAGCAAGCATGAGGAACGCAAGGTCCTCGCGGGCACGCTGGTCGGAACCACTATCGAGTGGTACGACTTCTTTATCTTCGCCCAGCTGACGGCAACGCTGCTGTCGCCCCTGTTCCTGGCACCGCTGAACGCCTCCAACCCGGGCCTGGCGCAGATCCTGTCTTTTGCCCTGATCGGCATCAGCTTCCTATTCCGCCCGCTCGGAGCCATCGTCGCCGGCCACCTGGGTGACCGTCTCGGCCGGAAGGCCATGCTGGTCTTCACGCTGGTCATGATGGGAGCCGCCACGGCGCTGATCGGCATGCTGCCGACCTACGCCCAGATCGGCTTCTGGGCTCCCGTGCTGCTGATCCTGCTCCGCGTCATCCAGGGCTTCTCGGCCGGCGGTGAATGGGGCGGTGCCGCCCTGATGGCCGTCGAGCACGCTCCGAAGAGCAAGCGCGGCCTGTTCGGCGCCTACCCGCAGATCGGTGTTCCGGTCGGCATGATTCTCGCCACCGGCCTGCTGTACTTCCTCAATACGTCCATGTCCAAGGAAGACTTCGCCTCCTGGGGCTGGCGTGTGCCGTTCCTGCTCTCGATCGTGCTGATCGTGGTCGGCTACCTGATCCGCCGGGCGGTCGCCGAGAGCCCCGTCTTCAAGGAGATGCAGGACCGCAAGGAGGAGAGCAAGGCGCCGCTGGGCGAGCTCATCCGGAAGCACAAGAAGGCCGTCCTGTACTCCACGATGATCTTCATCGGCAACAACGCCGCCGGCTACCTCCTGATCGCGTTCTTCATCTCCTACGCCACCAAGTCCCTGAAGATGCCCGTCGCGCAGATCCTGCTGGCCACCACGCTGGCATCGTTCGGCTGGCTGATCTTCACCCTGGTCGGCGGCTGGCTGTCGGACAAGATCGGCCGGGTCAAGACGTTCCTCACCGGCTACGCCATCGTTTTTGCCTGGATGATCCCGATGTTCGCGCTGATCGACACCAAGGACATCGTGCTCTACGGCGTGGCGCTGTTCGTCCTGACCGTCGGCCTGGGCCTGTCCTACGGCCCGATGTCCGCAATGTACGCCGAGATGTTCCCGGCTAACGTGCGCTACTCGGGCATCTCGATCGGCTACGCCTTCGGCGCCATCCTGGGCGGTGCGTTTGCGGCCACCATCGCAGAGGCCCTGCTGCAGGGCACCGGCTGGACCGGTTCCATCGGTATCTACATCATGATCCTCTGCGTGATCTCGGCTGCGGGTGTCCTCCTTGCCGGGGAAACCAGGGGCCGCCCGCTCGGCGTCAGCCACGGCGCAACGGATGATGCGGCCCGGCACTAGTCTCCAGGGACCAGTAGCCAGCCAAGCTTGAGGGCACGGGCCGAAAGGTCCGTGCCCTCCCGTGTTTAACCCACCGTCGGGCACCACTCCCACCCAACGCGGAGTCACTTCGCGCCCATCCGGGGCCGCCGCATGGGCCACATCTGACCCCGCGTTGTGGTGGTGGTGGTGGTGGTGGTGGTGCCGTGACTAGACGGACAGGAAGCTGACGGAACCCTGCTTGAAGGCGCGGCTGGTGATGGCGTTGGTGTGGCTGCGGCCCGGCAGGACCAGCTGCTCGACCAGCGCACCGGCCCTGGCCCCGAGGGCAGCGAGTTCCGGCATCGATGCGGCGCGCTCGTCCTTTTCCCCGGCCACCAGCAGCATCGGCACGTGCGGCACGGCCTCGGCGGGATCGAACGGCTCGCTCTTGATCGCCTCCACGAGGGACAGCAGCGAGAAAATGTTGTTGCTCGGCAGCAGCAGGGCCATTCGCAGCAGCCCGGCGGTCGACGCATCGGCGATCGGGGTGCCGTCGGCCAGGTAGCGCTGCGCGGCGACCAGGTCGAAGTCGGCCAGCGGATCGGAGACGTTCGGGCCGCCGAGGACCAGCCGGTGCACCAGCTCATGCTGGGTGGCGCCGAACTCCCACGCCAGCCGCGACCCGAGCGAGTAGCCGATCAGGTCCAGCCCGCTGGACGGGTCGCCGTCGCGCAGCGGGCGGACGCCGGCGTCGAACGCGATCTGGAGCAGGTCCGCGCGGATCCTGCTGGGCGAGTACGAGTCCAGGTCCTCGGGCGCCCCGCTGCGGCCGTGGCCGGGAAGGTCCACCGTGATGACGCGGCGGCCGGCCTCAAGCAACGCGGTGAGCCAGCCGGTGTCCTCCCAGTTAAGTTTGGACGAGGACGAGAAGCCGTGCAGCAGCAGCACCGGGCGCAGCCCGGCGTCGGAGCCGGGTTCGTGCACTTCCACGTACAGCTGCGGGTCGGTGCCCTCGACGGTGTGGGAATGCTGTTCGCCGGTGTGTCTGCCGCTCATGGTGTCAGTCCTCGTCAAGTACGGCGCTCAGGCGGACCCGGCGCTTCGGTGCCTCTTCCTTCGGGACCGTGCCCACGATGCCGGCGGTGTTGTCCGGCACCTCAAACACAATCAGGGGCTCGCCGACATTGATTTTGTCACCGGGCCCGCCGTGGATACGCACTACCTTACCTGCCTGCGGGCTGGGCAATTCAACTGCCGATTTCGTGGTTTCCACCTCGACGAGCGGCTGGTTGCGCTCCACCTGGTCACCCGGCGCCACGAGCCATTCCAGTACGGTGGCCTCGATCAGGCCCTCACCGAGGTCGGGGAGGGGGAAGGATATTTCAGCCACGTTTGTACTCCAATACTCGCTGGATCCCGAACAGGATCCGGTCAATGTTCGGGATGTATTCGTCTTCCAGATCCCCGGAAGGGTACGGCACATCGAAGCCGGTGACGCGCTCCACCGGGGCCCGGAGTGTGTCAAAGCACGCCTGCGTGATCAGCTGGGCCACCTCGGCGCCCAGGCCGGACGTCAGCGGCGCTTCATGGACGACGACGGCGCGGCGCGTCTTGCGCACGGACGCCGCCAGCGCCGCGGCGTCGATCGGCTTGAGCCAGCGCAGGTCCAGGACCTCGACGTCGATCCCGTCCTCGGCGGCGAGCTCGGCCACCTGCAGGCAGCGGGCCACCATGGCGCCCCACGCGACAAGGGTGAGATGCCGGCCCTCACGCATGACCTTGGCACCGGTGGGGGCGCCGCCGGCCGGCCCGTGGGCGGCGAGGTCCACCTCGCCCTTCTGCCAGTAGCGGGACTTCGGCTCCATAAAGATCACCGGGTCCGGGCGGGTGGCGGCGTACTTGAGCAGGTGGTGGGCCTCGTGCGGGTTCGACGGCGAGACCACCTTCAGGCCCGGGACGTGCGCGAAGAGCGCCTCGAGGCTTTCGCCGTGGTGTTCGGGGGCGCGGATGCCGCCGAAGCTGGGCACCCGCAGCGTGATGGGCATCGGCAGGGTGCCGCGGCTGCGGTAGTTCATCCGGGCGATCTGGCAGACAATCTGGTTGATCGCCGGGTAGGCAAAGCCGTCGAACTGGACCTCGGGGATGGGGTGGAATCCGGCCATCGCCAGACCCACCGACATGCCCAGAATGCCGGATTCCGCGAGCGGCGTGTCGAACACGCGCCGCTCGCCGTGCTTGGCCTGCAGGCCGTCGGTGATGCGGAAGACGCCGCCGAGCCGGCCGCAGTCCTCGCCGAAGACCAGGGTCTTCGGGTTCTCCGTGAGCACCTCGTCGAGGGCCCGGTTAAGGGCCTGCTGCATGGACATCACGGTGCCGGTTGCCGGGGCGTTCCCGGCCGGGTTCCCGGCGGTGCTGGCGCCAGCGGCGTTTGCGCTTTGCAGGGTCGAGTTAGACATGTTCGGACTCCTCACGCCAGCTGGCGGCCTGGGACTGAAGGGCAGGGGTGGTTTCCTGGAAGACCAGGTCAAACATTTCGGTGCCGGGGCGGGAACCGAGCGCCTCGATGCCGGTGCGGATCTGTTCCTCCTCGGCCTGGGCCGCGGCGAGGGCAGCGGCGAAAAAGGCCTCGTCGGCGACGCCGTCGGCGAGCAGTTGCTGCCGGAAGCGCTGCAGCGGGTCGGGGCCCGCGCCGTCGCGCTCCTCGTCCAGCGAGCGGTAGCGTCCCGGGTCATCAGAGGTCGAGTGCGGGCCGCGGCGGTAGGTCATGGCCTCGACGAGCACGGGGCCGCTGCCGGACCGGGCGTGCGCGAAGGCACGGCGGGTGGCCTCCACGACGGCGACGACGTCGTTACCGTCGATCTGCAGTGCCGGCATGCCGTAACCGGCGGCGCGGGCGGCCACCGAGCCGCCGGCCACCTGGCGTTCGGTCGGAACCGAGATCGCCCAGCCGTTGTTCTGCACGAAGAACACCACGGGGGCCTTCATAACGGCGGCGAAGTTCAGGGCCTCGTGGACATCCCCCTGCGAGGAGGCGCCGTCACCGAAATAGGTCAGTGCGACCCCGAGCAGCCCGTCAGGGTTTAGCCCGTCAGCGCTTGTACCGGCGGCGGCGGCCAGCGTCTGCCCGTGGGCCCAGCCGACAGCGTGCAGCACGGAGCCGGCCACCACGGCCTGGATCGGGGCGAGCCGGGATTCCAGCGGGTCGTAGAGGCCGCCGTGCCAGCTGGCCTTGTGCGTGGACATGTAGGCCACCATGTCAACGCCCATGGTGCGGGCGACGCCCATCTCGCGGTAGGTCGGGAAGACGAAGTCCCGGGTGGTGTCCACGGCGTAGCCGCTGCCCACCTGGGCCGCTTCCTGGCCGAGTTCGGGCGCATAGCCGGGAATGATGCCCTGCCGCTGCCAGGCGACGGCCGCGGTGTCCAGGTGGCGGACCGCCACCATGAGCGAATAGAGCTCGCGGAGCTGGGCGGGGGTGAGCGGTTCGGCGGGGGCGCCGGCAGCCAACGGAAGTGTGTCCATGACTGTGACCCTAGTCACCGGTCCGTCGCTGGGCAATCAGCCCGCGGAACACTGGCCAGACTGTACAAGAGTGCCAGCCCGCTCGCCCGTGGCCCTGACAGTTTGTATACTCCAGGCGCTGCCCGCCGGATCACACCTGACTCGCAGCAGGGGCCGTTCTGAGCCTCCAGAACGGCCCCTGCCGCGATCCACTTTTGGCCGGCTTGGGGCAGCGGCTGCCTGCCGGCTACTTGCGGGTCAGCCGGGCGCCGAGCCAGCAGGCCGCGGCAATGCCCGCGACCAGGGCGATGGTGCTGACCAGCTGCCTGCTGCTCTCCGGACTGCTGAAGCCAACGGCGAAAATCAGGGCCAGGAGAACCAGCCCGAAGATCGTCAGTCCCGGGAAGCCCTTCATCCGCAGCGGGAGAACGGTGCCCTCCCGGTCGGCGCGGCGGCGGAGGATCAGCTGGGACACGAGCGCCGAGCCCCACACCATCAGGCAGGTCGAGCCGACCAGCTGGAACAGCGCCGGGAGGATCCGCTCCGGAAAGAGCAGCTCGAGCACGGTGGCCAGGAATCCGAAGGCCACGGAGACGCCGACGGCGAGCATCGGCACCCGTGCCTTGTTGACCTTGGAGAGGAAGCGGGGCGCCTCGCCGCGTTCGGACAGCGAAAAGACCATCCGGGACGCCCCGTACAGGTTTGCGTTCAGGGCCGAGAGGAGTGCGACGACGGCCACGAGGGTGATGGCGGCGCCGGCGCCGGGGATGCGGGCCACGTCCAGGACGCCGGCGAAGGGTGACGCGAGGGCGTCGGAGGTGTACGGAAGGACCGCGGCGATCACAAACACCGAGCCGATGTAGAAGACCAGGATGCGCCACACGACGGTGCGGATAGCCTGGGCCACGCTGTGCTGGGGGTTCTCCGTCTCGGCCGCCGCCACACTGACAATCTCGGTGCCGCCGAACGCGAAGATCACGACGAAGAGTGCCGTGGCGATGCCGCCCAGGCCGGCCGGGGCGAAGTCGGCGGTGAAGTTGCTCAGGCCGGGGGATTCGACGTCCGGCAGCCAGCCCAGCAGCAGGGCGGTGCCGATTCCCAGGAACAGCAGGATGGCGGCAACCTTGAGGATGGCGAACCAGAACTCGAACTCGCCGAAGTTTTTCACCCCGGCGAGGTTGATCGCGGTGAACACGACCATAAAGATCAGAGACAGGGCCCAGACGGGGATGACCGGCCAGACCGTGAAGAGCAGGCCGGCGGCGCCCAGGGCCTCGGCGGCGATCACCACCACCAGCTGCAGCCACCAGAGCCAGCCCACGGTGGCTCCGGCGGTCCGGCCCATGGCCTTTTCGGCGTATACGGAGAACGCGCCGCTGTTGGGGTTGGCGGCGGCCATTTCGCCCAGCGCCCACATCACGAGGATGATCAGGGTTCCGGCGACCAGGTAGGAGACCAGGACGGCGGGTCCGGCGGCCTGGACACCGGCCCCCGAGCCCAGGAACAGGCCGGCACCGATGGCGCTGCCGAGTCCCATCATGGTGAGTTGGCGTGGCTTCATGCTGTGGCCGAGTTTCAGGCCGGGGCGCTCCGCGGTGGACTTCATTGTCATGCTGGCGAACCTTCTTGTGGTTTGGATCCGGGGTCCTTATGGGACTTATTGAATTTACCGCTATTGGAGCGCGGTCCAGAGTCGCGGGCATGAGAGCATGGTGACAGTTTGCTGGCCTGGAGCGGTATCTCCCTGACGCTTTGTGAGCCCAAAGTGGCGCTAGGAGGAACACTTGATGGACGTTGATGCGCTGGACGCGAAGATTGTCCGATTCTTCACCGATTCACCCCGGGCCTCGGTGCTGGAGGCATCCCGCGTGCTGAAGGTGGCCCGCGCCACCGTGCAGTCGCGGCTGGACCGGATGCAGGACAGCGGGGTCATCGGCTCCTGGGTGCCGCAGCCGGATCCGGCCCGGTTCGGGTATCCCGTGGTCGCCTTCTGCTCCCTGACGATCAACCAGGACCTGGGCCACGACGCCGTCGTCGAGGCCCTCGCGGCGATCCCGGAACTGATCGAAATCCACACCGTCTCCGGCAGCTCGGACCTGATGGCCCGCATTGCGGCCCGCTCCAACCCGGACCTGCAGCGCGTGCTGGATGCCATGATCGCCACCCGCACGGTGCTTCGTTCCTCCTCGGTGATTGTGCTGAACACCCACTTCCAGGGCCGCACGCTCCCGCTGCTGGAAGCCGCCGCCGCGGGACGGTGACCCGGGCGGGCCAGCCGGCGGGCCCGGTGTGAACTGCAACATGCCGGTGAGAACCGCAACATGCCGGTGTGAGCTGCAACATTTTGCGCCGCGGCCGGGAAGGTCGTAGAATCAGTTCTAGTCAATTTGACTATAACTAATCCGGCGGTCGGGCCGGAACACGGGCCGGTCCTAAGGGCCATCCCGGAGCCCGGAGGGGTGAAACCGCCGTGTACACCACAGCAGCCAACGTCGCTGAACGGCAGCTCGCGCCGCCGTCGTTGGCCATCTCCACGGTGATCTTCGCCCTGCGCCCCAGCGAACAATCCGGCCGGCCCACCCTGTGGATCCCGCTGGTGCGGCGGATCCGCGAACCCTTCAAGGGGACGTGGGCGCTGCCAGGCGGCCCGCTGACCCACGCCGAATCCCTGCCGGACGCCGCCTCGCGGAACCTGCGCGAGACCACCGGGCTGGCGCCCAGCTACCTCGAACAGCTGTACGCCTTCGGCGGCCTGCACCGCTCGCCCACCCAGCGGGTCGTCTCCATTGTGTACTGGGCGCTGGTGCAGCCCACCGAGGCCGCGCTCGCGGACGAATCCGAAAACGTCCGGTGGTTCCGTGCGGACCGGCTCGGCGCACTGGCCTTCGACCACAACGCCATCATCGAGTACGCGCTCTGGCGGCTCCGCAACAAGATGGCCTACGGGTCCATCGCTTACCACCTGCTTGGCGAGTACTTCACCCTCTCCCAGGTCCGGGAGGTCTACGAGGCCGTCCTGGACCGCGAACTGGACCCGGCCAACTTCCGACGGCAGATCAAAGCCACGCCGGAGATCGAAGAAACCGACCAGTACCTGCAGGGCGGCAAACACCGCCCGCCCCGCCTCTACCGCTACACCGGCCGCCCAGGCCTGGACCCAGACAACAGGAGCACACCATGAGCAGCGTCAACACAGCCATCCAGCTGATCACGCGCGAACAGGCCGCCGGCAGCGCCAAGGGCATTGCAGCAGCGGCGTCCACCTGCAGCCCGGCGCTCGCCCGCGGGCCCTGGGACTATGACCTCGCGGAGGCCCTCGCCGGCGTGCCGGCCTACGGCCCCGGCGCCTCCGTGGCGGACAGCGCCCCGCCGTCGACCCCCCGGCAGGGCCAGCTCCCGGAGGAGTACAAGCGGGCCGGTGACGCCGAACTTGACGCCCGGATCCGGGCCGCCAAGGCAACGCTCGGGGACCGCGCCGTGGTCCTGGGCCACTTCTACCAGCGTGACGAGGTGGTGGCTTACGCCGACTTCGTGGGCGACTCGTTCCAGCTGGCCAACGCCGCGCTGACCCGGCCCGACGCCGAGGCCATCATCTTCTGCGGTGTGCACTTCATGGCCGAGACCGCGGACATCCTGTCCCGGCCGGACCAGGCCGTGATCCTGCCCAACCTGGCCGCCGGCTGCTCGATGGCGGACATGGCGGACATCGACTCCGTGACCGAGTGCTGGGAGCAGCTCGAGGAGCTGTTCGGGACCGAACCCGACGCCGGCGGCCGGGTCCCGGTCATCCCGGTCACCTACATGAACTCCTCCGCCGCCCTCAAAGGCTTCTGCGGCGAGCACGGCGGGATCGTCTGCACCTCCTCCAACGCCGCCACGGTGCTGGAGTGGGCATTCGAGCGCGGCCAGCGCGTGCTGTTCTTCCCGGACCAGCACCTGGGCCGCAACACCGCCAAGGCCATGGGCGTTCCGCTGGAGCAGATGCCGATGTGGAACCCGCGCAAGGACCTCGGCGGCAACGACGAACAGATGCTCGCGGACTCCCGGGTGATCCTGTGGCACGGCTTCTGCTCGGTCCACAAACGCTTCAACGTCGGCCAGATCGAGAAGGCCCGCGCCGAGTTCCCCGGCGTGCAGGTGATCGTGCACCCGGAGTGCCCCATGGAAGTGGTGGATGCTGCCGATTCCGCCGGATCGACGGACTTCATCCGCAAGGCCATCGCCGCCGCGACCGAGCCGACCACCTTCGCTGTCGGCACCGAGATCAATCTCGTCAACCGCCTCGCAGCGGAGAATCCTCAGCACACCATCTTCTGCCTGGACCCGGTGATCTGCCCCTGCTCCACGATGTACCGTATCCACCCCGGGTACCTCGCCTGGGTCCTGGAGGCGCTGGTCCGGGGCGAGGTGGTCAACCGCATCACGGTGGAGGACGCCGTCGCTGCCCCGGCGCGGGTTGCCCTCGAACGGATGCTGGCGGCGCGGCCGTGACCAGGCGACTGGTGGTGGTCGGCAGCGGCATTGCCGGGCTGTACGCCGCGCTGCTGGCGTCTGACGCCGCACTTGACGCTGCGCCCGACGGCGGACCGGCGTGCGAGGTGGTGCTGCTGACCAAGGGGACCCTGGAGCAGAGCAACACCTGCTATGCCCAGGGCGGCGTGTCGGCAGTGCTGCTGCCGGGGGAGGCCGCGCCCGGTGATTCCGTGGACGCGCACATCGTCGACACCCTCACCGCCGGCGCCGGGCTCAACGACCCCGACGCCGTGCGGGTCCTGTGTACCGAGGCAGCCCGGGACATCGCGGGGCTGCAGCGGTTCGGCGTGCACTTCGACGCCGGACCCGGCGGAGGCCCGGCGCTCGGCCTCGAGGCGGCGCACTCGGCCGCGCGCATCCTGCACGCCGGCGGAGACGCGACCGGTGCCCGCATCGCCCGCGCCCTCGTCGCGGCAGTCCTGGACCGTGCGATCCGGGGACAGCTGCGGGTCGAGACCGGAGCCTTCGTCACCGAACTCCGCACCGGGCACCCCGGAGCCGGGCCGGCGGGCGGCGCCGCCCGGGTCACCGGCGTCACGTACCTGTCCCACGGGGCCCCCCGGTGCCTGGACGCCGACGCAGTGCTGCTGGCCACCGGCGGCGCCGGACGGCTCTTCGCCCGGACCAGCAACCCCTCCGTTGCCACGGCTGACGGCCTGGCCCTGGCCTGGCGGGCGGGGGCAGCCGTCCGTGACCTGGAGTTCTTCCAGTTCCACCCCACCACCCTGGCGGCGGACGAGGTTCCCGGCGGTCCGCCGGCTCTGCTGATCTCCGAGGCGGTCCGCGGCGAGGGCGCCGTCCTGCTCGACGCGGCCGGCTACCGCTTTATGCCCGACTACCACCCGGCTGCCGAACTGGCACCGCGCGACGTCGTCTCCCGCAGCATCGCGCTGCACCTCGCCGCCACGGGTGCCCCGGCGGAGAGCCCCGTGTATCTCGACGCCCGGGGAATCGAGGCCACCCGCGGTCCCGGTTTCCTGGCCGGGCGTTTCCCCACCATCACCGCCGCCACCCGCGCCGCCGGCTACGACTGGGCCACCGAAACGCTTCCGGTGTCCCCGGCGGCCCACTACTGGATGGGAGGCGTGGCCACCGACCTCTGGGGCCGCACCTCCGTGCCGGGACTCTACGCGGCCGGAGAAGTCGCCTGCACCGGAGCGCAGGGTGCGAACCGGCTGGCCAGCAATTCCCTCCTGGAGGGGCTGGTCTTCGGCCGCCGTGCCGTGGCGTCGTTCCTCCGCGGAGCGGACCCGGAGCCCGGTCCGGCCGGACCGGTCGGACCGGTCGGCCCTACCAGGGCAGGCCTTCCGGCGGCGGGGACGGGCCAGGGAACTGTGCCGTTCAGCCGGGATGCCCTGCGGCACCTCATGACCAGCGCGGCCGGGGTGATGCGCACCGGACCCGACCTCGACGCCGCTGCCGCACGGCTCGCGGACTGGGCCGCTGCCTTCGCCGCAGCTGACGGGCTTCCGGACGAGGGGGCCGTTCCCGGCCAGTCCGACCACGAGGACCGGAACCTGCTGCTGGCAGCCCGGCTGCTCGTGGCCGCGGCGCGGAAGCGGACCGGCTCGGTGGGGGCCCACTACCGTATGGACGCTGACACCCCAGCCACCCTTCCCGCAGTGCTCGCGGCCCCGGCCCGGGCCAGCCTGCCGGCCGGCACCCACAGTCACAGGCATGCCGCCGTATCCCGTCCGAAACAAAGGATCTCGTCATGACAGCACCCGCAGCAGCCCGCCCCAGCGCCCACCCCGTGACGGCGCTCGCCGGAACCCTGCCCGCAGCCGCCGTCGACACCGTCCTCCGGGCCGCCCTGCTGGAGGATGCCCCCTACGGTGACATCACCTCCCAGACGCTCATCCCGGCGGACGCGCGCGCGACGGCGGTCCTCGCCGCCCGCGTCCCCGGCGTGCTCAGCGGCGGGACGGTGTTCGCGGCCGCGATGAAGCTCACCGACCCGGACGCCGCCGTCGAACTGCTGGTTGCCGACGGAGCCGCCTTCGCCGCCGGTACCGTGCTCGCGAGGGTCCGCGGGAACGCCCGCGCCGTGCTGCTCGCCGAACGCGTGGCCCTGAACCTGGTCCAGCGGATGAGCGCCATCGCCACCAAGACGGCGGAGTTCGTCGCCCTGGTGGACGGCACCGGGGCACGCATCGCCGACACCCGCAAGACGACGCCGGGCCTGCGGGTGCTGGAACGGTACGCCGTACGCTGCGGCGGCGGAGCCAACCACCGCTTTGGCCTCTCGGACGCCGTGCTGGCCAAGGACAACCACCTCGCCGTCCTGACCGGAGGAGACGCCTCGAAGCTCACCGATGTGCTGCGGGAGGCCAAAACCCGCCTCGGGCACACCACCCACTTCGAAGTCGAGGTGGACCGGATGGACCAGATCGAGCCGGTGCTCGCCGCGGGCGTCGACACCATCATGCTGGACAACTTCACTCCGGCGGAGCTTGCCGCCGGAGTGGCCCTGGTGGCCGGCCGGGCCCGCGTAGAGGCCAGCGGCAACGTCAACCTGGCCACCGTGGCCGGCATCGCCGCCACCGGGGTGGACGTCATCTCGATCGGCGGGCTCACCCACAGCGTCGCCGCCCTGGACCTGGGCCTCGACATCGAACTGGGCCTGACCAGCGACATGACCAGCGACGTGACCAGCGACGTGACCAGCGGTACCAGCGACCAGACGGCCGGCCAGGCCACGCCGTGATCTTCCTCGACGCCGCTGCCACCACCCCGGTGCGCCGCGAGGTACTCGAGGCGATGTGGCCGTATCTCAGCGGGGACTTCGGCAATCCCTCCAGCCACCATTCGCTCGGTGACTCGGCGGCCACGGCGCTCGCCGGGGCACGGGCGGCGACGGCCAGGGCGCTGGGCTGCCGGCCGGGCGAGGTGGTCTTTACCTCCGGGGGCACGGAGGCGGACAACCTGGCCGTCAAGGGCATTGCGCTGGCCCGGCGCGGCGCGGACCCCCGGCTGGACCGGGTGGTGATCAGCGCCGTCGAGCATCCCGCCGTGGAGGAATCCGCCCGCTACCTGGAGCGCGTGCACGGCTTCGCCGTCGACGTGGTGCCGGTTGATTCCTGCGGCCGCGTCACCGGGGCAGCCCTCGCCGCCGCGCTCCGGCCGGAGACCGCCCTGGTCAGCATCATGTACGCCAACAACGAGGTGGGCACCGTGCAGCCGATTGCAGAGCTGGCTGCGCTGGCCCGCGCCCGCGGAATACCCTTCCACACCGACGCGGTCCAGGCCGCCGGCTGGCTGACCATCGATACGGCGGCCCTGGGCGTGGACGCCCTGAGCATTTCCGGCCACAAACTGGGCGCGCCGAAAGGAAGCGGGGCGTTGTTTGTGCGGAGCCGGACCCGGCTCGAACCGGTCATCCACGGCGGCGGGCAGGAACGCGGGCGCAGGTCGGGGACCGAAAACGTGGCCGGGGCCGTGGCCCTCGCCACGGCGCTAACGCTGGCAATGTCCGGACAGCGGGACCGCGCAGCGCGCGTGGCCGACCTGCGTGATGAGTTCATCCGCTTAGTGCGGATGCAGGTTCCCGGCGCCGTCCTCACCGGCCACCCGAGCGAACGGCTCCCGTCCGTCGCGTCGTTCTGCTTCCCGGGGACCAGCGGCGAATCCGTGCTGTTGGAACTCGAGCGGCTGGGGGTCATCTGCTCCAGCGGGTCGGCCTGCGCGGCGGGTTCGGACGAGCCGTCCCCGGTGCTGCAGGCGATGGGCATCGACGCCGCAATTGCGCAGACCGCTGTCCGCTTCAGCTTCGACTCAACGATCACGGCGGCGGAGCTGCAGCAGGCAGCGGCAGCGGTCGGCAGCGCCGTCGGCAGCGTCCAGGCGCTCGGCTCCGGCGCCTGACCCCATTTGCCCTGTCACTTTCGGTGCCTATTCCGCCCTGAGAGGGACATTATCTGGCAGCGCAAGCGGGGTTTGTCCGGCGGGCCCGGCACCTGCCTAGACGTGCCGGGCCCGCCGGAAGATCCAGTGCCGCAGCAGGGTGAAACGCACGGCAGTGGCCACAAAGCCGGACAGCGTCGTGGTCCACAACTCATCCGCGACGGTGGCCGCGGGGCTGATCCAGTGCAGGATGCCAAGGCTGCCGCCGGTGATCAGCAGCGCCCCGAGGATCACGACGAGGCCGTTGAGGTGGTCGCGTTTCACCCGGTGGCGTTCGGTGATCTTGAAGGTCAACCGGCGGTTCAACGCCGTGTTCAGGAGTGAGGTGAGGATCAGGGCCGTCGCGTTGGCCGGCTGAGCGCCAAGATAGGGCCGGAGGAAGGCATAGAGCGCCAGCGACGTCACCGTGCAGACAATCCCGACGCCGGTGAACCTCAGCAGTTGCCGGACGAGCGGGGAGCGCAGGACGCCGCGGTGCCGGTGCCGGACGGGACCGGGGAGGGCTGCGGTGGCGACGGCAGCGGGGTCCGGAACCGGAACCGGAACAGAAACCGAAACGCTGCGGGCGGCAATGTCAGGGGCAGGCGGGTGCTGCTCAAGCTGGGCATCCACCGGCTCAGTACAGTTCGCCGACAGGGATCTCGACGGCCAGGCGGTTGGAGGGTCCGGCGAGGGGGCAGGCCCACGCCTCGTTGTAGGCGCAGGACGGGTTATAGGCAAAGTTGAAGTCAACGACGAACTCCGCCTCCGGGCCGGACCCGCGCACACCGTGGAAGGCGCCCTTGATCGTGTCCAGCAGGTAGCGGCCCGCGCCGTAGCTGCCGCCGGGCTGCCCGGCCGTGGCATCACGGAACGGCACGAAGAGGCCGCCGCCGTAACCGTTGAGCTTCCACACGGCGAGCTGGCCCAGCTCCGGCAGATCGAACGTGCCGAGCCGGACGAACCGGACCACACCGTCCGTCCCCGTTTCCACGTTCATCTCCCTGCCCGCGCCCTCATTCGTGATGGGAATGTGGAAACGGTAGATCGGATCGTAGTCTGCTGTCTTGAGGCCGCCGAAACTGGACTTCGCGTCCGCCGTCAGCGGTGACGCGGGGTGCGTGCCGAACATCCGGTCCCGCTCCTGGCGCCAGTAGGAATGTGCCTCGGCCGGATCTTCCGCCGCGATCTTGCGCACGGCGGCGTAGAGCGCGAAGGTCCGCAACCGCCAGTCCGCGATGTCGACGGCGGAGATGTCCGCCACGCTGTCCTGGGCCCCAATATCCGTGGAGTCAAAATCCTGATCCGCCATGCCCCCAGCGTAGCCCGCTTTCCCTCAGCGAAACGCTGCCCCGCGGCCTTCGGGCGGCCCGAAGTCCCGCTACGCTGGCACCATGAATGGGACGGGCACTTTACGGCGGACGGCGGCCCGCGGCTTCCGGATCGCCGCTGCGGTGGCGCTCGCAGCGGCCGCGCTGTCGGGCTGCAGCAGCGACAACAAGGGCGCCCCCGCGTGGACGCCGGACACCGGCCCGGGCCCGAGCGGAAGTGCAGCGACCGGGGAACCAACGGCCAGCAGCGCCGCACCAGCCGCCACACCGGGGTCGACCGCCTCCGGGACCGCGGATCCCGGCTCGACGGCGGCGGCCTGGAAGGTCTTCACCGATCCGGCCAAGACCATCAGTTTTGAGCTGCCGCAGGAGTGGATCGCCCAGTCGGTGGCCCCGGAGCGGGGAACCCTGGCGGGGGCGCTCAAGATCGAGGTAAAAGACGCCCGGGGCGGTGACGTCGCCACTCTGCAGACCGGGGTCCCCCCGCGGGCCGCCGCGGCCTGCGCGGACGACGCGGCAAAACCGTACGTCGTAGTTAGCAGCGTTCCGGTGGAGCTGCCGCATCGCGGCGGGGAAGGCACCATCGAGCCGCACGTGGTGTTCCGGGTGATCCAGGGCTACAAGTACTTTGGCTCCTACGGCATCACCAACATCGTCGGAGGCACGGCCGGATCCTCCTGCGCGCTGCAAAACCTGGTCCGTGGCCAGGAAGGCAAGGGGGACTACTCCTTTGCCGACGTGAGGGAGCTGAAGGCATTCGCCCCGGACGAGAAGGTTGCACCGGCCAAGGTGTTCGACACACTCGACCAGGCGGCCACATACGTCAGCGAGGGCTCCGACTTCGCCAACGTCCAGCGGATGCTAATGTCGCTGAAGATCAAAAACTAGCCCCGCTCCGCCCGCACACCTCCGGGACGGGGGACGCTCTCTTCACCCGCCGTTACCCTCACACCCCGGAGAAACATGGAACGCTCTGTTGCCACCCGCCTGGCCTTCAAAACCGTGGCCGACACCAAAGTCGCCCTTGCGGTGGCCGTGGCCCGCAACCCCGGCTACAGCGCCTTCGTGGAGTCATTGTCCGTGACCGCCGGCGGCGACGATGTCCCGCTGACCGAGCTTTCGGACCACCACGGCGGCCGCTTCCACTACATGGAATTTGCGGAACCCTCTGAGGTGCTGGTGGAGTATACGGCCACCGCCACCGGGTTCGCGGTGCCGGAGCAACCACGGCTGATGGACCTCATCCGCTACGTCCGGCCGAGCCGTTACGCCGAGTCCGACCTGCTCCTGCCGACCGCCTACGCGGAATTCGGCGGCCTGCACGGCACTGAGCTGCTGCACGCGGTGCGCAACTGGGTCTTCAACGAGCTGCGCTACATCAGCGGATCCTCGCGGGGGACCGACGGCGCCGTCGAGACCCTGCTGCAGCGCCGCGGTGTCTGCCGCGACTTCGCCCACCTGGCCATCTCACTGCTGCGCGCCAAGGATGTGCCGGCCCGGCTGGCCGCCGTTTATGCCCCGGGACTGAGCCCCATGGACTTCCACGCGGTGGCCGAGGCCCACGTCAACGGCGCCTGGCACATCATCGATCCCACCGGCCTGGCGCCGCGGGAGAGTATGCTGCGGATCACCGCCGGACGGGACTCATCGGATACCGCTTTCCTCTCGACGGTTGGCGGCAGCCTGTCCCTGACGCAGCTCCAGGTCACCGCCGTCGTCAACGGCGACCTGCCGGACGAGGACCCGGCGAAGCTCGTCGCCCTCCACTAGCCGCCACCGGCTTGCACGCCGCGGGTCAGCGCGCTGCCACCGAGGCCCGCAGCTTCTCAGTCAACCGCACCAGCTCCTGCTGCTCGGCCGGGGTAAGCGCGGGCCCCACCAGGGTCGCGATCTCGCGGAGGTGCTCCCGGCCGATCTGTCTTTGCAGCTCCAGGCCGGACTCGGTGAGCCTGACCAGGACGCCGCGGCCGTCGTCGGGCGCCGGCATGCGCTCGACGAGACCGCGCTTTTCTAGGCGCTCCACCAGCCGGCTGAGGCTGGACTGGCTCAGCAGGACGTGGTCGTTGAGCTCGTTCTGGCGCAGCCATCCGGACGGACAGCGCGAGAGCGTGAACAGCACGTCGTACTCATTGATGGGCAGCGTCTTGAACGCGAGTCCGGACTGCAGCCTGCGCATGACCGCCACCTGGGCGCGGAACAGGGATTCCCAGGTTTCCGCGGCCAGGCGCACCGGCGACTCACTGGTCTTGGCGGACATCACACGCTCTTGCTGCCGGCGGTGCCGGCCTTCTCAGCGGAGGTCTGCCCGGCCGCGGCCAGGGAGGCGGCGACGCGCCCGGCGTGGGTGGGCGGGTCCGGGACATGGGCCGGAGTCTTCTCGGCGTATTCCTTGCGCAGCACCGGCAGTACCTCCTCGCCGAACAGGTCCAGCTGTTCCAGTACGGTCTTCAGCGGCAGGCCGGCATGGTCGATCAGGAACAGCTGCCGCTGGTAATCGCCGAAGTACTCACGGAAGCTCAGGGTCTTCTCGATCACTTCCTGCGGGCTGCCGACCGTCAGCGGGGTCTGCGAGGTGAAGTCCTCGAGCGACGGGCCGTGCCCGTAGACCGGGGCGTTGTCGAAGTACGGGCGGAACTCCTTGACGGCGTCCTGCGAGTTCTTCCGCATGAAGAACTGTCCGCCGAGGCCCACGATTGCCTGGTCGGCCTTGCCGTGGCCGTAGTGTTCGTAGCGTTCGCGGTAGAGGCCGATCAGCTGCTGGTAGTGCTCCTTGGGCCAGAAGATGTTGTTCGCGAAGAAGCCGTCGCCGTAGTAGGCAGCGACTTCCGCGATCTGCGGCGTGCGGATCGAGCCGTGCCACACGAAGGGGGCGACGCCGTCGAGCGGGCGCGGCGTGGAGGTGAAGTTCTGCAAGGGAGTGCGGTGCTTGCCGGACCAGTTGACGGTGTCCTCGTCCCAGAGGCGGCGCAGCAGGCTGTAGTTCTCGATTGCGAGTTCGATTCCGTCCTGGATGTTTTTGCCAAACCAGGGGTAGACGGGGGCGGTGTTGCCACGGCCCAGGACCAGGTCCACCCGGCCGTCGGCCAGGTGCTGGAGCATGGCGAAGTCCTCGGCGATCTTCACCGGGTCATTGGTGGTGATCAGCGTCGTGGCCGTGGACAGGATGATCCGCTCTGTCTGCGCTGCGATGTAGCCCAGCGTGGTGGTGGGGGAGGAGGAGAAGAAGGGGCGGTTGTGGTGCTCGCCAATGGCATAGACATCCATACCGATTTCCTCGACCTTTTTGGCGATCGCCACCGACGCCTTAATCCGTTCATGTTCGGTGGGCGTTCGGCCGGTGGTGGGGTCGGTGGTGATGTCGCTGACGCTGAATACGCCGATCTGCATGATGTGCCTTTCCGTGGCCGGAGACTTCCGGCAGCTGTCTTAACTTTAGCCGATATAAATGCATTTGCATCTATCGACCCGTATAACGCCCGCCGCGTTGGAGTATTCCCCAGGCTGTGCGGGGGCGGGCCGGAGGTCACCACAATGAGGGACGGGAGCCGTTGCCACCCGGCAACGTCTTCCTCTGGCACGGTCTGGGCGTTATCTTCGTACTATGGAGGGTGTCCACATGATGAAAAGGCCCGGAACGGCTGCGGCCGCAGCCATCTTGCTCGCAATTAGTCTTGTGCTCTCTGGCTGCACTGCCTCGCGGCTGAATCCTGCCGGTGGTGTGGACGCGCGGGCGTTGCTGGCGGAGTTCAGCGGCCGGGGCATGGTGGGCCATCTGGAGGCGTTGCAGCGGGTTGCTGATGACAATGGTGGCAATCGCGCGTCGGGGACCTCCGGGTATGAGGCCTCCGCGCGCTATGTCGAGGAGCAGCTGCGTGCCGCGGGGTACACCCCGGTCCGGCAGACCTTCAGCTTCCGCGGCGAGGGCAGGAACCGCAAGCAGGTGGAGACTTTCAACATCCTGGCCGACACCGCAGGGGACGCCGGGAACACGGTGGTCGTGGGCGGGCACCTGGACTCCGTGCGGGAGGGGCCCGGGATCAACGACAACGGCAGCGGGGTCGCGGCGATGCTGGAGATCGCCCGGTGGATGAAGGACAGCGGGTTCAGCCCGGCGAACCGGGTCCGGTTTGTGTTCTGGGGCGCCGAGGAGGACGGCCTGTACGGGTCCCAGCATTACGTTGACGCGCTGAGCGCGACCGAAGTCCGCCGGACGGCGCTTTACCTGAATGTGGACATGGCAGCCTCGCCGAACGGGGTGCGGTCCTTTCACGACGGCGACGGGTCCGACTTCGGGGATGCCGGGCCGAAGGGCTCCGACGGGATTGAAGCCGTCTTCGAGCGCTACTTCAAGGAGAACTCGCTGCCGGCGGAAACAACGCCCTTTGTCGACGGCGACTCCGATTACGACCCGTTCCTCAGGGCAGGCATTCCCGGCGGCGGGCTGTTCACCGGCGAGGTGAAGAAAAAGACCAAAGCCCAGGTGCAGGCCTACGGCGGCACGGCCGGCAAGGTCCTGGACTCCTGCTACCACAAGGCCTGCGACACCATCAGCAACACCAACGCGGACCTGCTCAAGGAAATGTCCGCCGCACTGGCCTACGCCACCGCCACCTACGCCCTGGCCCCACGCGGCTGACATCGAGCTCCAGAAGAACGGTTACAGCACCACGCCGCTTCGGCAGATTGCCCTAGGGCGCTGTGCGTTGATGCGGATCCTGGACTACTTGATTCGGACGACTTGATTCGGACGACTTGCCGTGTGAGTACAGCTAAGTAGACCGGGCCGGATATTGATCGAGGATTCGGGTACGGCCTACGGATCCGTAACTTAGCCGGATTCCATGGCTTGGAATCATTACCGGGCACGCTTCCTGACCGTGGCTTGGCGTCGCAACACTTCGCCGTCGCGTGACCGATTTCCGGATTTCTGAGCCGCATCTAGACCGGGAAATAGAACGAAGGAAAGCTACTGATGGATATTTTTGACGTCCTTGAGTCAGAAGTCCGCACTTACTGCCGCACCTGGGACACAGTCTTCGACCGCGCGTCCGGCAGCACGCTCTACAGTGAGGACGGCAGGGACTGTCTTGATTTCTTTTCCGGCGCCGGCGCCCTGAACTACGGTCACAACAATTCTGAGTTGCTCCGACCGCTCGTCGAATATCTGCTCTCCGGAGCAATCGTCCACTCCCTCGACATGAAAACAGTTGCCAAGCGGCGCTTTCTGGAAGCGTTCCACGAGCTGATCCTGAAGCCTCGGAAGTATGACTACAAAGTCATGTTTCCAGGGCCCACCGGGACAAACTCAGTCGAAGCGGCCCTGAAGCTGGCTCGAAAAGTCACCGGCAGGACCCACATCCTCGGCTTCACGAATGCATTCCAACGGGATGACTCTTGGATCCCTCGCAGTGACAGGCAATTCCATGAAGCGGACGGGCGCTGGGGTTCCGCTAACGAACGCATCCAGCATGCCCCATGACGGATTCCTGGACGGCCAGACGGCGGACTTCCTGTGGCTTCGCCATGCCCTGGAGGATAGCGGCTCAGGCGTCGACACGCCCGCCGCCGTCATCGTGGAGACCGTCCAGGGGGAGGGGGTCTCAGCCTTGATCCACCGACGGGCTCGTTGAGGACCGCGGGATTTGGTGTGGCCGGGCGGGGCGGGATCTGGGCAGGCCGGATTGTCCGGCCCCGTTGCCGGTGGTGTTCCACTGTGGTCCTTGGTTGTCTTGGTGCGGGGCGGCCGGTCAGGTCTTTGCCGGCCGTGGGAAGGTCCGGTTGAACAGGTCCGTCCAGGCGGTTTCCCAGGGCCAATCCGCGGGCAGGTGGAGTATTAGCTTCCGGGCGGAGGAGGCGATTCTGGCCGGAACGCTGATCAGTTTCCGGCGGACTGTTGCGGTTCGTGCCTTCGCCAGCGCGGTGCCCGCCGTTGTTGCGCGTGGATGCTCTCGATCTTTCCCCCAGCTCCCGGTCGCTGACTACTCTGGCGGACTCCGGCCGGGGACGGCGGGCGTAGTACGTGCTCGGGCCGATCTGCAGCGTCTTGCAGATCGGCTCGACCCCGTGTTCATCGCGGTGCTTGTCCACGAAGGCGCACATCACCCCGACGGGCGGTCGAGCTCCGCCGCGAAGAAAGCCGAGGCCCGCTTCAGGATCGTGTTCGCCCGGCGCAGCTCACGGACCCCACGCTCGAGTTCTGTGATCCGGTCCGAGTCCACCGTCGTCGTTCCCGGACGCAGGCCCTCGTCGGTCTCGGCCCGGCTCACCCAGGTCCGCAGTGCCTCGGGATTCACCCCGAGCTGCTCGCCGATCCGGCGGAACGCACCGGTCCTGGTCGCAGGGTCTTTCCTTGCATCAATGGCCATCCGCGTTGCGCGCTCACGCAGCTCATTTGGGTACTTCCGTTGTGCTGGCATGGGAATCATCCTTCCGGGTAATCGATGTCTCCATCAAACCCGGTGCGATGCAGTAGTGCCCGAATCGAGGTAGCGCTCGATGCTGACTGGGCAGTGGCCAAGCCCGCCGCCCTGCCCCCGGCGGCGGAAGTTGATGACCTGGCCGGTTCTGCCGCACCCGCAGGTGCCGGTCTCGACGTCGCCCATGTCGTCGGTGAGGAGGAAACCGGGGTAGCTGGTGCTGAGGGCGTCCAGTACGGCGATGGTGCCGGTCTCCCCCGGGGCGATCTCCTTGGCGCTTTGGCCAGGGTCCCGGATGGAGATGTAGCACCATGGCGGAACGTGCTTGCGATGCAGGTGGCATTCGACAGCGAGCATGTTCGACTCGATCATCCCGTACATGTCGCGCACGTTCACCGCAAGCACGCCGAGCAAGTCGTGGCACCGTTCCCGAAAACTCTCATTGGGGATGGCCTCGGCTGTGTGCCGCTTCCAGCCCCCGAGAGTGATGATCATGCTGAACGGGTCCAAGCGCACACTGATATTCTCCCGCTCAAGGAACCGGAGGAGCCGGTCGATGAGGAACGGCGGACTGACGATGTGGCGTGTCATATGTCCCTCCCATCGTCGCAGGTGCTCCAGGGCCTCCCCGGCGTCGAACGCCTGGTCGGCAACGAGATATGCGTGGTGGTCGAAGACGCTGTTCAGGATGTTTAAGTCCTTGAGCAGTCCCATCTCCGAGGCTTCCGGGTCCGACGGGTTCAAGAAAAGTCCCGCGCCCCCGGACAGGCTGAAGAACTCCCGGTAGGTGCCGAGCAGGGCGACCAGCGCCAGGGTCATTGTCTCGCTGTTGCGGGGGATGACGGAAGGGACACCGCGGGTTCCGCTGGAGCGGGTTTCGGTCTCGACGTCGGCCAGGGAGCAAGTAAGCAGCACCTTGGCGTCGGGACGCTTGAACATGCCGACCGGCAACAGTGGCAGGGATTGCAGGTCGTTGATGTCCTTGATCGTGGCGGGGTCGACTCCCAGGGCGTCACACTGGGCGCGGTAGAAGCCGTTTGCGGCCTGATGGTAGATCGCGGCGTCCCGCAGGACGTCGGTGACCGACCGGGCCCAGTCCTCAGGGGACTGGACGTAGGCCTTGGACACATTCCCTAGCATCTGCGGTAGGGAGAGCATTGCGTCACTCCTCGGTGAGTGCGAATCGATGAATGCGGTTTGCGCCGCAGGGTCAGCCGTACCGACGCAACTCGGAAAAGAAATCCTCGACCACCCGGAGCTGGCCACTGCCGGCAAGTTCGTCATAGACGTACTTTCCGACTGCCAGGTCGAGCACGCCCAGTCCGAACGGCGAGAACACAATAGGGCGGTCGTCCGTCAGCGAGACCCTGCCTTCCATGACGTCGGCCAGGGTGCCGTCCACGAAGTCCCTGTTGCCGACCTTCTGCTCCGCGAGGTGGGCCGACGTCCCGGCTTTCAGGCAGTGGTCGACGTCGTCGAGGATGTTGGTGGACGCCAGCAGGATCTCAGGGGCCAGATCGCGCAGGGACACGTGCAGCACAAGCGGCTTGTGCGCGAACCACGTCGTATCGTGCACGTGCGGCTGGCCCGCCACCGTGGCGAACACGACGAGATCGCTGCTTCTGATCAGCTGCTCGGGGCCGTCGTGCACGGTCACCCGGGCACCTGTACCGCTGCGCTCGAGATAGCCCTTGAAACCCTCCTCACTCTCACCCGAGAGGTCGAACACCCCGATCTCGTCGAAGGACCAGTCGGCGGCCTTCAGGAAGGTGTGGATGTAGCGGGCAATGAGGCCAACGCCCAAGAACCCTATGCGCCGGGGACGCCCGCGTCCCCGGCTGAGCCAGTCGGCAGCAGCGGCGGCAGATGCAGCGGTCCTGGAGGCGCTGATGATGGAGCCCTCCATGCAAGCCAAGGGGTACCCCGTTGCCTGGTCGTTGAGGATCAACACCGCAGAGGCGCGCGGAATTCCCGATGCCACATTGTCCGGGAAGCTGGAGACCCATTTGATGCCGTCAACCTCTACTTGTCCGCCGACCGAGGCCGGCAGGGCGATGATGCGCGAGGTAGGCCGGTCCGGGAAGCGCAGGAAGTAAGATGGGGGGTTCACCGAATCTCCGGCTGCATGCACGCGGTAGGTCTGCTCGACCAGCTCGATGACCTTCTTTTCCCGTCCCTGAAGCACCTGCTGCACCTGGGTCCCTGAGATGACCGCGAAGGGCGGAACCGTCTTCGGCTCTGCGGCCGCTGCGGCAGGGGAACTGGCAAGCTCTGTCATCGTGCACCGTCCTGGTTGTGGTTGGCGAGATCGAAAATGTTGCGCGGCTCGGCCATGCCGACAAGAATCTCCCGAGGCCCCTCATAGGCCTCACGGCTATGCGCCATGCGGATGTTGTCGACCAGCATGAGGTCCCCCGTCTCCCAGGGGGTGCGGAGGGTGTGGGCCTCATAGACCTCGTTCAGGAGGGCAATGATTTCCTCACCGATCGGCTCTCCGTTGCCGAAGCGGGTGTTGAACGGCAGCCCATCAGGACCGTAGACGTCCACCAGGTATTCCCGCACCTCGGGTGCGGTCGTCCATTCGCTCAGGAACGCAACCTGGTTGAACCAACAGCGTTGGCCAGTCGCCGGGTGCCGAACCACGGCAGGGCGCCGTTGCCGGGTGCGCAGCTCCCCATCGGGCTGCCACTCGAGCTCGATCTCGTGCGCCCGGCAGTAGCTCTCGACATCCGCGCGGTCTGAGACCCCGAACGCCTCCTCATAGGAGGCACCGATGTCCCCGTTGTAGCTGCGGGCGAGCAGCCACCCCTGGCTTTCGAACCGACGGACGATGTCCGGCGGCAGGGCATCGAGCACGGCACTGGCGTCCGCCACACCGGTCACCCCACCGACACTGGGTGCCTGAAGGCAGGCGAAGAGCATCAGGCCGGGGAACTCGAGCGCGTAGCTGAGCTCGTGGTGCATGCACATCGGCTGGTTCGCGGGCCATGCCAGGGATGAGTACACGCCGTCCAAGTAGGGCTGCCTGGCGGCGAAAGCCTCCCGGTCCGGCATGAGGCCGCCTGAAACCAGCCGTTGGAAGGTATCGGCCACTTCGGCTGGATCACGGAGGCCCAGACCGCGGACCAGGACGGCGCCGTGCTCATCCACCGCCGCACGCAGCGCCTCTCGGTTCTCTTCGGCCCACAGCACGGGGTCGTGGCCGTTCTCGACGATGAGCAGCGGCACCCGGCCGGCTTGGCGTTCCACGTCGAACTGGATCCTGGGTGTAGGAGACGACATCAGAGGTCCTTTCGTTTCATGGGTAGCGGGTGGGAGAGGCCAACCGGTCCTCCTGCCGGGGCCACGGAGTCGGGCTCCGCGACGGCTCCCGCCGTCCGCGGGTCCGGCGGAACGGCTGTGTCCGCGGGGGACGAGGCTTCGAGCAGGGTCGCCAGGTCTGCCAGGATGGGCGTCTGCATGATGTCCTTGATCGACACTGCGCGCTTGAGCAGTACCGCGAGCTTCACCGCGGACAGCGAGGTCCCGCCCAGTGCAAAGAACGAGTCCTGCCCGCCGATCCGGCCCATCGGCAGGCCGAGCACCGTCGCCCATGCCTCCGCAAGCCGCTGCTCGGCCGCCGAGAGGGCTTCCGTGGCGGTGCCGGCCTCGGGAATGACCTCGCGCGCCATGCGGGTCAAAGCCTTCCGGTCGATCTTCCCGTTGCCGGTCAGGGGCAGGCTCTCCTGCCACCTGTACGTCGAAGGAACCATGTAGCCTGGTACCCGGGCAGCCATCTCGCTGCGGATTTCGTCGACCTCGAGCGGCCGGTTGCCGGAGTAGAACGCCACCAGGAACTTGGACTGCCCGGCGCCCTCACCGACGACGACGGCGCCGTCGCGGACGGCGGGAACCCGCAGCAGCGCGTTTTCGATGTCGCCGATCTCGATGCGGAACCCGGAGATCTTGACTTGGTTGTCCCGCCGCCCCAGGTACTCCAGCTTGCCGTCCGGGGACCAACGGCCGTAGTCGCCGGCCCGATAGAGTCGCGCGCCGTCCACGTAGGGGTCGGTGGAGTAGGCCTGCGCGGTGCGCTCCGGGTCGTTGATGTAGCCGCGGCCCACGCACACTCCGGAGAATGCGATCTCGCCCGGTGCTCCAAGCGGCACAAGGCGCTGCCGCTCGTCGAGGATGTGGATCCGGACGTTCGGGATTGGCGGGCCAAGTGGCACGGAGCCGCCCGGGGGCGCTGCACTCAACACTTCGTGGTTCGTGTCGTCGGAGGTTTCCGTCAGCCCGTAGGCGTTGACCAGCTTGACGTCCGGCATCACGTCGAACCAGCGGCGGACCAGCTCTCGCTTTAGAGCCTCCCCTGTGGCCGAGACGCAGCGGAGGTGCGGCAAGGCGCGAGGCCTGCCGCCCAGGTACGCCACCACGGCGTCCAGATACGACGGAACGACTTGAAAGACCGCCACCGCGCCCCGTTCCACCGTGTCGATGAACCGCTCGACGTCGAGGATCCGGTCCTGCCCGACGATGAGTGTGCGGCCGCCGACGAGCAGCGCCGAGACCAGTTGCCACAGCGAGATGTCGAAGCACTGGGGTGCGGTCTGGGCGACGACGTCCCCGGGGCGGATCCCCAGGTCCTCGATCTTGGCGTACAGGTGGTTCACCATGCCGTCGTGCTCGCACATCGCGCCTTTCGGCTCGCCAGTGGACCCGGAGGTGAAATAGACGTAAGCGAGCTGATCGGGACGAATCTCCATGCCGAGGTCGTCGGCGGGCTGCCCCTCGGCCTCGATGTCCTCGAACAAGAGCTTCGTCACTGCAGGCATTCCTTCCAGTGCCTCATCGAGGGTGGTGGTGCTGCCGCCTTCGGTGAGCACCACCCGGGCCCCGGCCCGCGTGAGCGTTCTGGCGATTCGGTCGGCCGGGAAGTGCGGCTCGATCGGCAGATATGCGCCTCCGGCTTTGAGGATGCCGATCACAGCGGCCATCCACTCCAGATCCCGTTCGGCGACGACTGCCACGATGTCCTCCGCGCGCAGCCCGCGCGAGAGCAGACTACGGGCTATCCGGTTGGCGCGGGCGTTTAGCTCCGCGTACGTCCACTCCCGCGCGTCCTGAACGGCCGCGATTTGTTCGGGACGCTGCCGAACGCGCTCCTCGAACAGCTCGTGGAAGCGCCGCTGGGGCCGGGGCCGCTCGGGCCCGGCGAGCTGCTCAAGCTGGAAGCGCCGCTCCTCCTGGCCGACTAGGTCGGTGTCCAAGGGATCCGCCCCCGGGTCCGCTACCACGCCACGGAGCGCGGCGAGGTAGTAGCTGGCGATGCGGCGGGCGGCATCTGCGTCGAGAACATCCCCGCGGTACTTCAGGCGAAGCACCTCGCCGATGGTCGCGTGTCCGACCGAAATACCGAGCACGATGCCCTCCGGCAGCTCGGAATCGTCGTCCCGAAGACCGCCGAACACCACTTCGTAGCCCGGGGCGGCCGGCTCGTGACTAGCCTGCCCGGGGGTGGACTGTTCCGTACGGGGCCGGATTTGGCGGCCGTTCGCATCGGAGACGAGGGCTCGCCAGGACCGGTGCGCCAGATCCAGGGTGCACTGCCAAGTCCCGAACGCGTCCTTGCAACCGGTCGTGACCTCTGTTTCGCCGGACAACGCGTGGAGCACTCTCAAGTGTGCCGCCAGCCAGATCGAGGATGGAGCCACCTGCAGGCTCTGGGCCAGCGTCCGCACGGCCTCGCACAGGTCCTGTGGCACAGCCACTTCGATCCGGCCCTGACCTTGCTGGCGCTCCTGCGTCCACCTGGGAATCGCCGTCAGCGCGGCACCCGCGGGCGCGGTTCGGTCTTTGCCCGGGCCCGACGAGCCGCCGGCGGTGCGGCAGGTCAACGCAGACGTGGTGGTCATGATCAGGGCCTTTCCAGCGCGAGGGGGGACGTGGCGGCGTCTCGGGCCTCTTCGGCCGGGTTGCCGGCCCACAGGGATCCGCGGGTGAGAGTGGTCCCCTTCATGACGAAGGAGTCGGCGCCGACGACCGCGCCGTCTTCGACGGTCACGCCGTAGTGGACGAACGCGGAGACGCCGAGGGTGACATCGTCGCCAACAACGATGCGGTCCGACTTGAACATGCCGTCTTCCTGGGAATGGGATTGGAGGGTGGTGCCGGCGTTCAAGGCGCAACGGGAACCGACCGTGACCAAGGTCCGCTCGATGATGCCGCAGCCGTCGTCGAAGACCCGGCTTCCGATCCGTACGCCGAGCAAACGCCAGACCAGCGGCTTGAACGGCGTCCCGTTGAGGAGGCTTGCGTATCGGCTCTGCAGCGACATCTTCCAGTACTGCTCGTGCCACCAGAAATAGGGGTTGTAGATGGAGCAGAGCTGGGGCTGAAGCGGTTTCAGTCCCCTCCCGAGATGCTCGATGCCGATGGGGACCAACAAGCCAACCACGAGCATCAGGACAAAGGCCGCGCTGAGGGCAAGGAAACTGAACTGATCGGACAATTCGAGGGCGGCGAACATAATGATCATGGCCAGTGAGATGTTGAGCCACCGCACCAGCATCAAGAGGGCCATCGTGCGCAGGTTGTACCTGTTCTTGGCTGCCAGGTTCCGACGGAAGTGCGCACGTTTTGAATACTCCTCGGTGAGGGCGTCCCGGAGGACCGAGCGGGGGATCTCGAACGGCGGTGACCCGAGCAGACCTACGTCGTGGCGCAACGGTCCGTCGAGGGGGACCATCACCTTGGTCGCGAGCAGGCAGTTGTCCCCGGTCCTGGCCCCGGCAGGGAAGAGCACGGCGTTGCCCAGGAAGTTGTGTGCGCCGATCGCCGCCCGGCTGACCTTGAACGACGTCGCCGAGAAATCGGTGTTCATAAACGACACCCCGTCGGCGATCATCGTGCCGCTGCCTATCGTCGAAAGGAACGGGCTGTCGTGTTTGAACCCCGTGCCCAGGTTCGAGCCGGTCTGCTGGACCTGCGGCTGCTTGTACCCGATGGCCCGCACGTAGTTCACGATGTACGAGCTGTCGCCGAACAATCCCGTCAGCATGGGCCTGTTGGTCATTCTCGACACCGCCCGCTCCGCCGCGTGCCGCAGGCCGAACAGCGGATACACCGTGTCCGGCTTGACGGCGAGTTGAACCACCCGCGGGACGGTGGTGACGATGAGCCACGATACGACCGTGCCACCGAAGACAGCAAGAGCGGCATAGCCAATGGCGTCGGCGTAGAAGACCCAGTCGGTGAACGCGAACGCCTGCGTCTCCAGGAGTGCCGCCACGTTGGGGTTCGCCATGACGACCAACACGACAGCCTGGCCTAGCAGAATACGGCCAAGGCCAATCATGCTGATCAGCTGGGAGGTGGCGAACCATCCCCGGCGCCAGGGCGAGTAGGGCCTGGCCTCGACTCCGCCATAATCCACCTCAGTGCGCCTGCCGGGCGACCCGTGCCACCGTTCGCCGGCGGGCACGGACTGGCCGGTGTACAGGGTGGACCGGTGGCCCAACTGCGACCCATCTCCCAATGCGGTGCCGATATCCAAAACGCTCCCCTCGCCGACGATTACGTCCCGGCCCAGCGTCAGCGCGCCCAGCTGGATGACGCCGCCGTGGGCGCGGTAGCCGTTCAAAACCGCGTCCTTGCGGATGACCGTCCCTTCCCCGATCGTGAGGAGGTCGGTGCAGACCGGCAGGCGGTTGGTCATGATCGTCACGTTGCGGCCCACCTTGGCGCCCATGGCCCGCAGGTAGAAGGTGGTCAGCGGAGACCCCCTCAGTAACACCAGCGGGGAAGTTCGCATCAGTGTCTTTACCAGCCAGAACCGGAAATAGGCCAAGCTCCACAGTCGGATTTCGCCGGGGCGGAAACGCCCAAGGATGATCCACTTTGCCGCCACGGGAAGGATGCACATCAGCACGAACACTGCCGCGGCATAGGCGGTCGACCGGAGGTAGATCCCCCAGAATTCTGTCCCGTTGCTCAACCATTGGCGGTTGCCCGGCCCAGCTTCCGGGAGCACCCACTGGTACCAATTGACCGCGAGCAGTCCGGCGATCACGCAGTAGCCGAGGTAGACGAGTACCTGCAGGGCGCCGCAGGTGACGTACTCCCAGGTCCGGGCGTCCATGGGCGCCGGAGCCTCCGGCACCGAAGCCACGGCCGGTGAGGGCTCCAGCAAGCGGTCCTGCTGCGGGGGAACCTGCAGGGCCGCGGCGAGGGCAGAGACGCTCGGGTTACCGTAGACATCCTTCATCGAGACCGTCGGTAGGTCCGGCTGCTTACGCATGCGGGCGCAGAACTTCGCCATGACCAGCGAGTCCGCGCCCAGGTCCTGGAAGAAGTCGGCGTCCATCGGGACCTGCTGCATGCCGAGTACGTCGGCGAGCACCTCGGCCAGCCGCTCCTGCACCTGGACCGTCGCCGACGCCTCCTCGGCCGGTGCCAGGGCCGCGGCCAGCGCGGAGATTGTTGGGTTCTGGTAGATGTCCTTGATGGACACGGCAGGCAGGTCCGGCTGCTTGCGCATGCGGGCGCAGAACTGCGCCATGATCAGCGAATCCGCGCCCAGGTCCTGGAAGAAATCGGCCTCCACTGGCACATGCTCAATGTCCAGCACGCCGGACAGCACCTCTGCCAACCGGTCCTGCACCTGGATCTGAACCGTCACCGACGCCACTTCCGCCGGTGCCAGAGCCGCGGCCAGCGCCGAGATCGTTGGATTCTGGTAGATGTCCTTGATCGACACCGCTGGCAAGTCCGGCTGCTTGCGCACGCGGGCGCAGAACTGTGCCATCAGCAACGAATCCGCGCCCAGGTCGTAGAAGAAGTTGGCGTCCACGGGGACGTCGTCCTTCTTTACCACCGACGCCAGAAGATCCGCCAGCCGGCGCTCCAAGGCAACGGCCGTACCCGTGGCCGGAGCGGCCGGAGAGCCGTTCCCGGCCGGAGCCGCGGATGCATCAGGAATGGGGAGATCGATAGAAGATGTGGAACGCGGAGCGCCCTGCAGGTTATCGAGACGCATTTTCACTGCAGGAAATTCCCTAAGGCGGCGGTTGCGGCGTAACCGGCCACCGCTTCACGTGCCGGGTGCTGTGGCTCCGACACCGGGTCGGACCGTCGGCCCGGAGCCCCTGCCAAATCGTCGGCGGTAGCCAGCGCTTCGGCGCCGAAATGATCGTGCACCCAGTCAGGGTTGTAGACAGTGTCCAGGTAGGGTCGGCCCATGTCCGGGGAAATGGCAACCGCCGTCAGGTCCTGGGCGTCGTGTTCGGTGAGCCAAGACGCGGCGCCGTGGACCACGGTCCCGGTGGAGCCACCGAGCGTGAAGCCGGCAGCGGCGAGGCGGTGGCAGGCGCGCACCGTGTCCAGTTCTTCGACCATCACCACGTCATCGATCAAGGCCTCGTCGAGCTGCGGCGGCCGCACGCTCATGCCGAGTCCCGGGATCAGGCGGGCGGCGGGCTGGCCGCCGAACGAGACCGATCCTGCGGCATCGACCGCGACAATCCGGACATCCGGCCGGTGCTCACGGAAGTACCGCGCGCAACCCATCAAGGTCCCCGTTGTCCCTGCTCCCACGAACAGCACGTCCAGGTCGGGGAACTGATTGGAGATCTCGGGGGCAGTCCAGCGGTAGTGCGCTCCCCAATTGCCGGGATTGGTGTACTGGTTGAGCCAGATGTACCGCTCGTCGGACGCACACAGGTCCCGCACGTGGTTGAGCCGGGCTCCGAGGAAGCCGTCGACGGGATCCGGTTCGGTGACCAGGTCCACCTGTGCCCCGAGCGACTCCATGAGTTGCCGGGTTGGCGGGTTACAGCGCGGATCGATCACACACACGAAGCGGTACCCCTTGCTGGCAGCGATCATGCTGAGCGCGACGCCGAGGTTGCCCGATGAGGACTCCACGAGGATGGAGCCAGGGCCGATCAACCCCTCCCGCTCGGCGCGCTCGACCATCTCCCGCGCGGGCTTAAGCTTGATTGAGCCGGCGAAATTGAACCCCTCAATCTTCAGAAAGAGGCGGCAGCCCAGCACCCCCTCCAGGTCGACGAACAGGCTCTGCTCGTTATACAGGTGCGGATCCCTGATGATCGGCATGATCTCCCTCGTTCCCTGTCATGAGCGTGGTCAGGGATGGGGAGGCTCCTGCCAGCTTGGGTGTGACGGGTGGCGGACATCTCCGTCCGGACCCTTCTACTTTTCAAGAAATGCCGCGCAAAGCGGCACAAGCGGAATACTGCGGCAGCCGCTATTTCCCCCAGCAGCAATACCTGGCTTCCCCACCGCGGATACTCCGAAATGCAGTGGAGGCTTCCAACCTCTGTTTCGACAGTAGCCAAGTTTAGTGGCCAACCGCAATGACTTCGAGCACCTGTATCCGACCCCCCCCGGGTACCTGTATCCAAGCCCCGAGTACCTGCTTCCCCGCCCTCGCGGCCCCGATGATAGCTAGCGTAGGCGCCCGCTCCTCGTCCTCAGATGGCGAACCTCCCAGTCTGCCGCCCGCCTTCTCAGTGAGCCCTACCAGCGCTAAACCGGGAGAAGCAGTGACGGTTACATCTTGATAGATCCATAAGCGTCAGGAGCATCGTGAGAGTAACCGCCATAGGTAATCGAAAGGGCGGCGTGGGGAAGACGTCCGTCATCCTCGGGCTGGCCACCGGGCTTCGCTTGATCGGGAAGAAGGTCCTGGTCGCCGATCCAGCCTAGCTCCCCAAACAAATGCAACTGATGCCCTGGAGGGGGCGGGGGGAGTTCAATGTCTTCGACGTTCTCTACGTTGGTGAGGCAGGAACCCTCGGCCAGGCCATTACTTCAACCACGTGCGGAGGAACTGAAAGACTACGACCACATCCTTATTGACCTCCCGCCGGCGTTGGGAAGGCTAACGCTCAATGGATTGACCTGGGCGGATCGGGTAGTTGCAGTAACGGAACCAGCAGCTTTCTCCGCGAAGGGAGTGACAGAGTTCCTTAAAACCGTCAAAAAAGTGCAGTCCCTGCCGCATCTTAACCCTGCCCGGGAATGTCTCGGCATCATCATCAATGTAACCAGCTCACCCCTGACCGGTGAGCACAATTTCCAGATCGGTGACTTGGAATCCGAATATGGAACAGACGTCCGTGCTCCGCATTTGCCGCTTAGAACCGCGATGCGGGACTCAATAAGCAGCAAATCCCCCTTAGAAAATGAACATTAGGGGAGCGGTGCTCCTAACCGAGAAGTTCGTTTCCCACGCTCGCTACGTGGACGCAGCAAAGTGATGGCAGTTGAGAGAGAATCATCTATCCATGCGCCAACGTCAAGACGTCGTCGACGTCTTGACCTCCAGAGCCCTGGAGGCGGTTCCTCCGACTTCTGCCGCTGACACTACGCGTTCTGAATTACGCCAGGCCGACGTGAACCCTGTGGCCGCTGCCAGGGGACCAGGGCCGGGTCGCCCCAAGGAGCAAGAAAAGGATGGAGCCCTTCTCATCGAAAATTGAAATCGCGCTCCGTGACGAACTGGACTCCTACATAGGGCCACGTTATTCGGTTACGTCCCGTGGAGTGGTGTAGATCTCAGCAGTTGCGCGTTGCTCCGGTGACGTAGTGAGCCATCGTGCGATGGTCAGTGAGAACCGATCAAAGAACTCACAAAGGAC
>NZ_JBWZCG010000034.1:0-34833 GCF_059383415.1 Pseudarthrobacter sp. RHLT1-30-1 | reverse complement strand
GCTGTTTTCATTGGTCGTAGTGCTCATGGCCTACCTTCTGACGACGGTGGTGGCGGGGGGGGTGCTCCGGCCCCCCCCCCCCCCCCCCCCCCCCCCCCCCCCCCCCCCCCCCCCCCCCCTCCCCCCCCTCCCCCCCCCCCCCCCCCCCCCCGCCCCTACTTGAACGGTACGGGCTATAGCTACATGCTACGTCGATCAGCCGTGTAGCTCTAACTCCTGACGTAACCGTCCCAGCAGGCTGGATGTTCCCCGGGAACCGGATCCGGCCGGCCCGTTGGGGCCAGCCCTGCAGGCCAGAAGTTTAGGCCAGCCCTTCGTCGTTGAGACGGGCGAGCATCAGCGCCTCAGCCACGATCGCGTTCCGGAAGTCTTCAAGGTGGAGGGATTCATTGGCACTGTGCGCCCGCGAATCGGGATCCTCGACTCCCGTGACCAGGATCTGCACATCCGGGTACAGCTCAGTCAGGTCGGAGATGAAGGGAATCGAGCCGCCGATGCCTGTTTCCACTGCGGGGACGCCCCACGCTTCGCCGAGCGCCCACATCGCGATGCTGGCCGCCCGGGAGGAAGTGTCGGTGCTGAAGGCGTTGCCGCTCTCCCCCGGGGTGAAGACGACGTGGGCGCCGAACGGTGCGTTGGCTTCGAGATGCCTGCGGACCGCATCCATGGCCTCAGCCGGTGCCTGGCCGGGGGCGAGGCGCAGGCTGAACTTGGCCCGCGCCCGGGGCAGCAGGGTGTTGGAGGCGACGTCGACGGCGGGGGCATCGAAGCCGATGATGGACAGTGCCGGTTTGGTCCAGAGCCGCGAGGCGATCGTGCCGGTGCCGGCAAGCCTGACGCCGTCGAGCACCGAGGCATCCGCGCGGTACTCCTCTTCCGAGAGGTCCACGGTGGCGTCGTCCCGGCTGACCAGGCCGGCGATCGCGACGTTGCCCTGCTCGTCGTGCAGGGTGGCGATAAGCCGGGAGAGGAGGGTCGGCGCGTCCAGCACGGGGCCGCCGAACATGCCGGAGTGGACAGCGTGGTCGAGGACCTTGACCTCGATAGTGCCGTCGACCAGGCCGCGGAGGCTGGTGGTGAGCGCAGGGATGCCGACTTTCCAGTTGCTGGAGTCGGCAACGACGATCACATCGGCGCGCAGGAGCTCCCGGTGGGCTTCCAGGAAGGTCCGGAACGTCGGGGAGCCCGCTTCCTCCTCGCCTTCGAAGAAGAAGGTCACGCCGAGCCCAAGCCGGTCCCCCAACACACGGGATACGGCACTGTAGGCAGCGATGTGGGCAAGGATTCCGGCCTTGTCGTCGGCCGCGCCGCGTCCGTAGAGACGCCCGTCGCGTTCGACGGCGGTGAACGGCTCCGTCTCCCACAACTCCAGGTCTCCCGTGGGCTGCACATCGTGGTGCGCGTAAAGCAGGATGGTCGGTTTGCCCGCGGCGGCCGGCCGGCGCGCGACGACGGCGGGGCCACCAGGGGTGCCGTCGTTTTTGTCGCAGCGCAGGATCCGGACGTCGTCGAAGCCGTTCTCCCGCACCAGTTGCGCGACGGCGTCGGCGCTGGCGTTCAGCGGGGCCGGGTCGAAACTGGGCCAGGCGATGCCCGGGATGGCGACAAGCTCTTTCAACTGGGCGATTGTGGCGTCGAACGATTCGGCGACAGCCTGGCGGATGGCCTCCGTGTCGACGTTTCCGGCCGGGCCTGCTGCGGTTTGCGGGTTCCCCGCGGGTAATGAGGTCATGGCCAGAACACTACCCGTGTCACGGATCACCTCAAACAGCGCGGCGGCGGCCTGGACCCCGTGTGGTCCGCGTCTCGCGGACCCCGTCCCGGGGTATTCTGTAGGGGTGTTTGGACGTAAAAAAGAAGCGCCTACGGCGCAGGACAGAGTTGACCAGCAGGCGTCCGGGGCGATAGCCCGGGACTCCACCACCGGCAAGGGCGCGCCCACGCCCAAGCGCAGCGCTCAGGTGGCCGCCCGCAAGCGGCCGCTCGTGCCGGAGGACCGCAAGGCCTCCAAGGCCGCAGAGCGCGTGGCGGTCCAGGACCAGCGGCTCAAGATGCGGCGGGCCATGGAAACCGGCGATGAGAAGTTCCTGCCGCTGCGTGACAAGGGTCCGCAGAAGCGGTTTGCCCGTGACTATGTGGACGCCCGTTTCAGCCTCGGCGAGTACCTCATGTTCGGCGCCCTGATCTTCGTGGTCGTCTCGCTCCTCGTCCCGGCCTCGAGCGATCAGATGATTTATGTCCTGGGCGGGTTCTGGGTTATGTTCCTGGCCGTTTTCGTCGACGTCTTCATCCTGTCCCGGAAGCTCAAGAAGCGCCTTACCGAGAAGTTCGGCGACGTGGAGCGCGGGACCGTCTGGTACGGTTCCATGCGCTCGCTGCAGTTCCGCCGCCTCCGCCTTCCCAAGCCCCTCGTCAAGCGCGGCGACTACCCCGCCTGATCCATTGAGCAAGGAGCCCCCGGCAGACTGGCTGCCGGGGGTTTTGTCGTCTGGGTGGGCTGCCGGGTCCGTTTGTCTCCGCTGCGGGCCGCGGCGGCCTCGTTTCAGCGCCGGGACGGGTGCTTCGCGAGCAGGCGGTTGATGCGGGCCGCCCAGAACGGACCTTCGTAGAGGAATGCCGTGTACCCCTGCACCAGGGTGGCCCCGGCGTCAAGCCGCTGCTGGACGTCCTGGGCGGTTTCGACACCGCCCACCGAAACCAGGGTCAACCGTCCGCCGGTTGCCGCCTTCAGCCGGGTGAGCACCTCCAGGGACCGCTGCTTCAGGGGTGCCCCGGACAGCCCGCCGGCGCCGCAGGCCGCGACCGCGTCCGGGCTGGCGACGAGTCCGGTGCGGGCGATGGTGGTGTTGGTCGCGATGATGCCGTCGAGTTTCAGGTCCAGGGCCAGGCGAGCGACATCGTCGATGTCTTCGTCGCTGAGGTCCGGGGCGATTTTGACCAGCAGCGGAACGTGGCGTCCGGACGCCTTGTCCGCCTCCTCCCCCACGGCCGTCAGGAGCGGGCGCAGTGTTTCCACGTCCTGCAGCAGCCGAAGCCCCGGGGTGTTCGGGGAACTGACGTTGACCACGAGGTAGTCGGCGGCGGGAGCCAGGCTGCGGGCGCTGATCAGGTAGTCGGCTGCAGCATCCTCAAGTTCCACGGCCTTGCTCTTGCCGATGTTGACTCCGATTACCGGGCGGACACCTGGGTGCCGGCGCTGCAGTGCCGCCCGGGCGGACTTCAGCCGGGGTGCGACCGCGGCTGCCCCGTCGTTGTTGAAACCCATCCGGTTGATCACTGCCCGGTCCTGGACCAGGCGAAAGAGCCGCGGGGCGGGGTTGCCGGGCTGGGCCTGGCCCGTAATGGTGCCGACCTCCACGTGGCCGAAGCCAAGATCGGTGAGGGCCTCGATGCCGTGGCCCTCCTTGTCGAATCCGGCCGCCAGGCCAAACGGCGAGGGGAACGTCAGGCCGAACGCCTGGGTCTGCAGTGACGCCGCCGGTGCCGTGAACTTCTGCAGCAGCCGGCCCGCGCCGCAGGAGTGGACGAGCCGGATGGCTTTGAAGCCGATTTTGTGGGCGCGTTCGGCGTCCATCGATGAGAAAGCCAGCCGGAAGAAAGTCGGATATACGCGCATGGTTCTAGTTTTCCTGCTCTGGCGGTCCAGACCAAACCCACCCGCCACCGGGCGCTAGCATGAAGCCATGACCAGCGACGATGAGGCGGGATGGGTACCCGACATCCTCGGTGACGAATTTCAGGCCCGCACCTTCCCTGCCGCGGGCCCCGACGGCGTCGAGCGCACCGCCACGCTGATCCGGCACCTTGGCCCAGCGGGCGGCAGAGCCGCCTCCGGGGGCACCGCCCCCGCGCCGGCCGCCACCGAGCAAGAGGCTGCCACCGCGGTTGACGCCGCCGGACGCCGGCCCCGGGCCGTACTGTTCCTGCATGGCTGGAGTGACTACTTCTTCAACGAGGAGCTCGCCGAATTCTGGACCGGCCAGGGCTTCGCGTTCTACGCCCTTGACATGCACAACCACGGCCGGAGCCTCCACGCCGGCACGCACGGCGGCTACGTGGCAGACCTGGATGACTACGACGCCGAGATCACGGCGGCGATCGGCATCATCAGTTCCCTGCAGGCCGAGGGGGACCACAATCCGTCTGTGGCTCTGATGGGACATTCCACCGGCGGGCTGATTGCCGCGCTGTGGGCGAACCGGCACCCGGGGGTGGTCTCGCAGCTGATCCTGGACAGCCCGTGGCTGGAAATGCACGGCAGTCCAGCCGTGCGCCGTGCGGCCCGGACCATGGTGGAACCGCTCGCACGGTTCCGGCCCGAAGCCATCATCCGCCTCCCTGAACGTTCCTTCTACTGGCGGAGCATCAGCAGTGCCGCGGACGGCGAATGGACGCTCGATGACAACTACCGCCCGCCCCGGGCGTTTCCCGTCCGGGCCGGCTGGCTCAGCGCAGTCCTCTCCGGCCAGGCGCGGGTGGCCCGGGGGCTGAACATCGACGTCCCCATCCTGGTGCTGATCTCGGGGGCCAGTGCCAACGGGATGTTCTGGAAGGAATCCATGCGGCGGACCGACGCGGTGCTGGACGTCAACACGATCGCCCTCCGCGCCCTCAGCCTGGGCCGCACCGTCACACTGGAACGGATCGATGGGGCCCTGCATGATGTGTTCCTGTCCGCTCCGCGTGTCCGGGCCGACGCGTACGCCCGGCTGGCCCGCTGGCTCCGCGCCTACGTGCTCGACGACGGCAGCACCCGGTGACCCTGCCCGCGGTGCGGCCGCTGTGGCGCCAGGATGTCCTGGGCAGCCGCTTCGAACGCCTGGAGCTGCCGCTCACATCCGACGACGAAGGACCCGTCGTCGCCACCCTGGTCCGGCATGCAGGCTCGGGCGGAGCTGCGGCCGGGCGGAAGGCAGGGGCTGCGCCGGCACCCCAGGTGGGCCCCGGCCAGCGGATCCGCTCCGCGCTGCACCGGTTCTTCTCCCCCGGCAGCAGCCGTGCACCGGCGGCAGGCGGCGCCCCGGCGGGGCACGCCGCGGCGGGCTACGCCGCGACCGACGGCCGGGCCGTTCCGGACGGACAGGCACCGGCCAAGGTCGTCCTGTACCTGCATGGCTGGGCTGATTATTTCCTGCAGGCCGAACTTGCCGATCACCTCGTGGCCGGCGGATTCCACTTCTACGCCCTGGACCTGCGGAAGTTCGGACGCAGCCTCCGGCACTGGCAAACCCCCGGCTACACGACCGACCTGGCCGTCTACGACGAGGACATCGCGGCGGCGCTGGCGGCGATCGGTTCCGACATCTCCGGGCGCACCGGCAGCCCCTTAGCGCCGACGGTGCACCTGCTCGCGCATTCGTTGGGCGGCCTGGTGGCAGCGCTGTGGGCGGACCGTAACCCGGGTCAGTTGGGGACCCTGATCCTCAATGCGCCGTGGCTGGAATTGCAGGGCAGCAGCCTGATCCGCAACATCGCGATGCATCTGGTGGAACCGTTGGCACGCACCGACCCGCGCCGGGCTCTGCTGCTGCCCAGCATGCCCGGCTACTGGGACAGCGTGAGCGGCACAGCGCACGGCGAATGGGACCTGGATCCCGGGTGGCGCCCGAAGGAGTCGTTTCCCATCCGGCCGGGCTGGATGAAGGCGGTTCTGGCCGGGCACGCGGCCGTGGCCCGGCGGCTCGACATCACGTCGCCGGTGCTGGTGATGCTTTCCGGACGCACCCGGATCCAGGCCGACTGGTCCGAGGAACTGATGGAACTCGACGCCGTGATCGAGGTTGAGGAAACGGCGCGCAGTGCGCTCGGGCTGGGCCGCCGGACTGCTGTCTTCCGGTACCCGGGGGCGCTCCACGACATCTTCCTGTCCCGCCGTGCGGTGCGCGAGGAGGCCTACCAAGACCTCGTCCTTTGGCTGCGCCAGTACCCGGGCCGCCCCAACCCGGGCTGACCCGACCCGGCTGACCGCGATCGGTTGACCGGGCGGCGGCCCCGATCAGGCAGGGGCAGCGTCGACCGCGCCGCCGTAGCGGCGGTCCCGCTGGGCATATATTTCCACGGCATCCCACAGCGTGCGCCGGTCCACATCGGGCCACAGGGTGTCCATAAAGACAAATTCGGCGTAGGCGGACTGCCAGAGCATGAAGTTGGAGAGCCGCTGCTCGCCGGAACTGCGCAGGAACAGGTCGACGTCGGGCAGGTCCGGTTCGTCCAGGTACTTCTGGATGGTCTTCTCGGTGATGGCGCCCGGCTTGAGCCGCCCCGCCGCCACCTCTTCGGCGATCGCCGACACCGCGTCGGCGATTTCCGCACGCCCACCGTAGTTAACACACATGTTCAACGTGCACGTGCTGTTGCCCCGGGTGAAGTCCTCGGCCTCTTCCAGCTCCCGGATCACCGAGCCCCACAGCCGCGGCCGCCGGCCGGACCAACGGATCCGGACGCCCCACTCATCCAGCTGGTTGCGCTGCCGACGTAGCACGTCCTTGTTAAATCCCATCAGGAAGCGGACCTCCTCGGGCGAGCGGCGCCAGTTCTCCGTGGAAAAGGCGTAGACACTGAGATGCTCGATGCCGAGCTCGATCGCCCCGGCCACCACGTCCAGCAGGGCGGGCTCCCCCGCCTTATGCCCTTCGATCCGCGGCAGGCCGCGCTGGTTGGCCCAGCGCCCGTTGCCGTCCATCACGATGGCGACGTGCCGCGGGATGAACTCCGCCGGGATGGCCGGCGGGACCGCTCCGGAGGGGTGCGGGTACGGACTCGTCACGGGGGTGCTCCGCTGCCGGACCGGATTCTTCTTTTTACCCAACGCCACAGTTACGTTCGCTCCACATGTTTGAGGGATTTGAGGACACGCTCCAGATGCCACTGCAGGTAGCTGGCGACCAGGCCGGCTGCCTCGCGCCGGTGTTGCGGGACGGAGGCGTCCGCCGTCGTCCAGTCCCCGGTCAGCAGGGCGCCGAGCAGCAGCACGGTTTCCGCAGCGGGGGCCGGTGATCCTGGCGGCCGGCAATCGGCGCAAACCATCCCGCCCAGCGGCGCCGAAAAGGCCGTGTGCGGCCCGCGGGCGCCGCAGCGGGCGCAGTCGGTAAAGCTCGGGGCCCAGCCGCCGGTGGCGAGGGCGCGCAACAGGTAGGAATCGAGGATAAGTTCCGGGGTGTGGTCGCCGCGGCTCAGCGAGGCGAGGGCACCGACGAGGAGATTGTATTGCGCGGTGCCCGCCTCACCGTCGACGTCGGTGAGCTTCTCCGCCGTCTCGGTCATGGCGGCAGCCACGGTGTAGCGGCCGTAGTCCGCGGCGATGTTGCCCCCGTAGGCCCCCTTGGCGACGGCCTGCGTGACGATGTCCAGGCTGCGGCCGGAAATCAGCTGGAGGTCCGCGACCATAAACGGTTCGAGCCGGGCCCCGAAGCGGCTGCTGGTGCGCCGGACGCCCTTGGCCACTGCACGGACCTGGCCGTGGTGTTTGGTCAGGATGGTGATGATGCGGTCCGCCTCGCCCAGCTTGTGGGTGCGCAGCACGACGCCGTCGTCACGGTAGGCGCGGGAAGCAAAGGAAGAGGGGTGGGCCACGGTTAATCTTCGCACTGTCTTGGTAGGAAGCTATGCCATTGAAGGAAAGCAGCCCTGCGCCGCCGGCGGATCAGCCGGATCCTCCGGCGGCGCAGTGCCTGGCAGCTTAGGCGCGGGCGTCCCGGATGGCACGGTTCACGGCCGAGATGACGGCCTTGAGCGAGGACGTGCTGGTGTTCGCGTCGATCCCGACGCCCCACAGCACCCGCTCCCCCACGGCGCACTCGACGTAGGCAGCGGCGAGGGCGCTGCCGCCCTCGGACAGCGCATGCTCGCTGTAGTCCAGGACGCGGACATCGACCCCGTCTTCGCGCAGGATGCTCAGCAGCGCGGCGATCGGACCGTTTCCGGTGCCGGTGCGGTGGACCACGGTGCCGTCAACTTTGAGCGCTGCGTGCAGCGTCATGGAGCCGTCCTCGTCCGTTTCGGTGCTGAACGGGCCGAGGGCGTAGCGTCCCCACTGCGCGTCGGCGGTGCCGGAGGGCAGGTATTCATCCTGGAATGCCTGCCAGAGCTGGGCGCCGCTGACTTCGCCGCCCAGGGCGTCGGTATGCTTCTGGATCACGCCGGAGAACTCGATCTGGGCGCGCCGGGGCAGGTCCAGGTTGTGCTCGTTCTTCAGCAGGTAGGCGACGCCGCCCTTGCCCGACTGGGAGTTGACCCGGATCACGGCCTCGTAGCTGCGGCCGAGGTCCTTCGGGTCGACCGGCAGGTACGGGACCTGCCAGGGGTAGTCGGCGACGTCTTTGCCGGCGGCGGCGGCGTCCTTCTCGAGGGCTTCCAGGCCCTTCTTGATGGCGTCCTGGTGTGAACCGGAGAACGCGGTGAAAACGAGGTCCCCGCCGTAGGGTGCACGCTCGGCGACGGGCAGCTGGTTGCAGTACTCCACGGTGCGGCGGACCTCATCGATGTCGGAGAAATCGATCATCGGGTCGACGCCCTGGACGAACATGTTCAGGCCCAGCGTCACCAGGTCAACGTTGCCGGTCCGTTCGCCGTTGCCGAACAGGCAGCCTTCAATCCGGTCCGCGCCGGCCAGGTAGCCCAGCTCCGCGGCCGCGACGCCGGTACCCCGGTCGTTGTGCGGGTGCAGGGACAGGATGATGCCCTCACGCGGGTGCAGGTTCCGGCTCATCCACTCGATGGAGTCGGCATACACGTTGGGGGTGGCCATTTCCACCGTGGCCGGCAGGTTGATGATGACCTGGCTGTCCGCGGAGGCCTCGAACACGTCGGCGATGGCGTTGCAGACCCGGACTGCGTATTCCAGCTCGGTTCCGGTGAAGGATTCCGGCGAGTACTCGTAGGTGATGTGGGTGTCCTGGAGGGTTTCTTCGTACTTCTTGCACAGCCGCGCGCCCTGCAGGGCGATGTCGAGGATGCCGTCTTCGTCCTGGTTGAAGACGACCCTGCGCTGCAGGACCGAGGTCGAGTTGTACAGGTGCACGATGGCCTGCCTGGCGCCGACGAGGGACTCGTAGGTCCGCTCGATCAGGTGCTCGCGGGCCTGGGTCAGGACCTGGATGGTGACGTCGTCCGGGATGTGGTTGCCCTCGATCAGCTGCCGGACGAAGTCGAAGTCCGTCTGCGAGGCGGAGGGGAAGCCGACTTCAATTTCCTTGTAGCCCATCCGGACCAGCAGTTGGAACATTTTCAGCTTGCGGGCCGGGCTCATCGGGTCGATCAGGGCCTGGTTGCCGTCGCGCAGGTCCACGGCGCACCAGCGCGGTGCCTTGGTGATGACTTTGTCCGGCCAGGTGCGGTCCGGGAGTTCAACCGTGATCAGGTCCTGGAACGGGACATAGCGGTGGACGGGCATTCCTGAAGTTTTTTGTGCGTTTCGCATTACAATCGGGGCCTTTTCTGTGGTTCCTGGTGAAAGGGGGGCCGGGCAACACAAACTCCGCAGCGAGGATGGGCCTTGCGCTAGATCGCGTCTGAGGCCTCGCTGCGGCAGCTAAGAAGAAGCAGTTCTGCGCGCACCTTTTCACAGTAACACGGTGCGTAAGATGAAGGAGCCTTACCTCCGTAACGTCCATCATGCAGACCGGCAACCCCGTAATAAGGCAGCGCCGGGCTGCCTCTCAAAGGAGCATTCGTGCCACTTTCGGGGATTGCCCTGTCCAACATCGACTCCACCGTGCGGCCGCAGGATGACCTGTACCAGCATGTCAACGGCACCTGGCTGAAGAGCACCGAGATTCCGGACGACCGCCCCCTGGAGGGGACGTTCACGGCCCTCCGGGACGGTTCGGAACTCGCGGTGAAGGAAATCATTGAGGACGCGGCTGCGCGCGGTGCGGAGTCCACCGGGATCGAGCGGAAAATCGGGGACCTCTACAACAGCTTTCTGGACGAAGCTGCGGTCGAAGCCAGGGGGCTGGACCCGATCAGGCAGCGGCTCGACGAGGTCTTCGCGACGGAGTCGATCGCCGAACTCATCGCACTGTCCGGGCGCCTGTTCCGCGCGGACGTGGGCGGGCTCTTCTACATCTATCCCGCCCCCGACGCCGGGAACCCGGACCGCATCCTCCTCTACTCCGGCCAGGGCGGCCTCGGCCTGCCGGATGAGTCCTACTACCGCGAAGCGAAGTTCGCGGCGGTGGTCCAGGCCTACACGGACCACGTGACGACGGTCTTCGCCCTGGCCGGTGTCGCCGCGCCCGAGGAGGCGGCCGGGCGGGTGGTAAAGCTGGAGACGGCGCTGGCCGGGCACCACTGGGACAAAGTCACGCTGCGCGACCCGCAGAAGACCTACAACCTGAAATCCGCCGATGAGGCGGCAGGGCTTTTCCCGCTGCTGGCGATCTGGTTCGACGCCGCCGGGGTCGCACCGGAGAAGCGCGCCGAGCTTGTCGTCAGCACACCGGACTTCTTCACCGGGGCCGCCTCGCTGCTGGACTCGGAGCCGCTGCCTGTCTGGCAGGAATGGCTCGCCCTGCGCGTCGTCGGCGCGGCCGCGCCGTACCTGTCCGCCGCTTTTGTGGATGCCAACTTCGCGTTCTACGGCACCACCCTCAGCGGCACTCCGCGGAACAAGGACCGCTGGAAGCGCGGGGTCGCCGTCGTAGAAGCGGCCCTCGGCGAGGCGGTCGGCCAGATCTACGTGGCCCGGCACTTCCCGGAAACCCACAAGGCCCGGATGGAGTCGCTGGTTGCGAACCTGATCGAGGCCTACCGCGAATCCATCACCGGCCTGGCCTGGATGGGCGAGGACACCAAACATGAGGCGCTCAAGAAGCTCGATTCCTTCCGCGCCAAGATCGGCTTCCCGGACCAGTGGATCGACTATTCCGCCGTGCAGATCGATCCGGCGGACCTGCTGGGCAACGTCGAGCGCGCACACAGCGCCGACATCGACCGGCACCTGGACGAGGTAGGCAAGCCGGTGGACCGGGAGAAGTGGCTGATGACGCCGCAGACGGTGAATGCGTACTACCACCCGCTGCTCAACGAGATCGTGTTCCCCGCGGCTATCCTGCAGCCGCCGTTTTTCACTGCCGACGCCGACGATGCCGTCAACTATGGTGGCATCGGCGCGATCATCGGCCACGAGATCGGCCACGGCTTCGACGACCAGGGCTCCCAGTACGACGGGAGCGGCCTGTTGCGCAACTGGTGGACGGAGGACGACCGCACCGCCTTCGAGGTGCTGACCTCCCGGCTGGTGGCACAGTTCGACGCACTGTCCCCCACCGCAGCGCCGGGGCACCACGTCAACGGCAAACTGACCCTGGGTGAGAACATCGGCGACCTCGGCGGCCTGACCATCGCTTACAAGGCCTACGTGATCAGCCTGGACGGCCAGGAGCCGCCGGTGCTGGACGGCCTGACCGGCGTGCAGCGGTTCTTTGCGTCCTGGGCCGCCGGCTGGCGGCAGGTGATGCGGAACGAGGAAGCGATCCGCCGGCTGGCCACGGATCCGCACTCGCCGAACGAGTTCCGCACCAACCAGATCGCCAGGAACATCGACGCCTTCCATGAGGCTTTCGGCACGGGAGAACAGGACGGGATGTGGTTGCCCCCCGCGGAGCGCGTCAGCATCTGGTAGACGCCGGCGGCCCCCGCTGGGCAGCGTCTGACCGTTGCCTGGCAGGCGCTTAGGCAGCAACTGACCGGCACCTGACCCGCAACGGCAGGGCCGGCCGCGGGACAAGTTCCCGTGGCCGGCCCTGCCGTGTGTGGGGTGCTTAGCGGACGATCAGTGACGGGTTGGCCTGCTGGCAGACGACGTCCCCGGCCGTCTGGTTGACAATGTCCGAGGGCAGGTCCACCGGGGCCTCTGCGCCGGGGGTGCCGCCGACGAGGTCGCTGCCGAGGTACACCTGGGCGCCGACAACTCCGGCGGCCGGAAGCACCCGCGTCGCCGGGATCCCCAGCAGCGTGGCAACGTCGGCGGCGACATCGGCGTAACCCGTACCGTAGTACACCGCTGTCGTCGTGACCGGCGCGGCGGCCAGCTGGCCGAGCTGGGTGAAACCTCCGGCGGTCAGGGCCTGGATGATCTGCTGGCTGCGCGCCGGAACTCCGGATCCGTTCGCCACCGTGACGGGCTGCAGCGATTTGTCGTAGGCGGTGGCCGTCTCGCTGGGTGTCGGCTCTGCGCTGGGGCTGGCGCTCGCGTCCGGGGATGCGGACGGGCTCGGGGTCGCCGTCGGGTCGGTGAGGTCAATGTCCTTGCGCATCGCCGCGAAGAGCTGGGATGCGGCGGGTTCCGCCACCTGCAGCCGATTCGGGTCGCTGACCGCCGGGATGGTCGGCACTGCCACGAAGGCGACCTTCCCCAGGTCGATGTTCTTCAGCCGGTTCCCGACCGTCAGCAGCGTCGGGATGGAGGCAAGGCCGTTGTCAATGGTCAGGTTCCTGGTGACGACGTCGGCGATCTCCAGCATCTTGCCGGGATTGGACATGGTGCCGTCGTCCTTCATCTTCCGTGTCAGGGAGGACAGGAAGGCCTGCTGCGCCTTGATCCTGCCGAGGTCCCCGCCGTCGATAAAGGCGTGCCGGGCGCGCAGGAACGCCAGCGCCTGTTCGCCCTGGACCGCGGAGGTTCCCTTCGGCAACCGCAGCTGCGAATCCGGGTCGTACACCGCGTCGCTGATGCAGACGTTCACACCGCCCACCGTATTGGAGAGTTCCTTGACCGCGTTGAAGTCGGCCATCATGAAGTGGTCGACCTCCAGGCCTGTCAGTTTGTTGACAGTGTCCACGGCGCAGCCGATTCCGGCTTCCGACATGGCCGCGTTGATCATCACGTTCTTCTGCGCCGGGAATTCCTGTTTGGATGCCTGGTCGGTGCATTTGGGCGTGTCCACCAGCAGGTCGCGGGGGAAACTCACCACACTGACGCGCTTGTTGTCCGCCGAGATGTCCAGCAGCATCATGACGTCGGAGTGCCCGTAACCGGTGGCGTCGTCCGACGTGCCGTACTGCGAGTTCTTGCCGTCGCGGGTGTCCGAGCCGAGGACGAGGATCTGCAACCGGTCCCGGGAGTCGTCCACCGCGCCTTCGGTCTTGTCGCTGCCTGCGCTCAGTGCTGACTTGCTGAGGTTGCCCTGCAGGCGGATGAACCAGTAGGCGCCGAAGGCCAGGACTCCAACAAGCAGGACCGACACCACGACCGCCCCGATCTTCAGCCAGCCGGGCTTGCCGTGGATCGCGCCCAGATGCCGTGCCGGCCCGACAGCGGGGTCATCCGTGTGCCGGGCAACAGAACCTGACGGAACCGGGGATCCGGTGCCGCCTGCACGGTCTTCACGGGGTCGAGACACGGTTGAGCCTTCTTTCACGAACGGGGTCCGCCCATTTTAGAGTCAAATTCTGGGAATTCCCCAATGGCAGGCTCAACCGGCCCGGGCCGGGCGCTTAGAACCCGAGCTTCACCAGCTGCTTGGGGTCACGCTGCCAGTCCTTGGCGACCTTCACGTGCAGGTCCAGATAGATGCGGGCGCCAAGCAGCGCCTCGATCCCCTTCCGGGCGTTGGTGCCGACTTCGCGGAGCCGGGCGCCGCCCTTGCCGATGATGATGGCCTTCTGCGACGGGCGTTCGACGTACAGATTGACCCGGACGTCGAGGAACGGCCGGTCTTCGGGCCGGCCCTCACGCGGAACGATCTCATCGACGACGACGGCCAGGGAGTGCGGCAGTTCGTCGCGGACGCCTTCAAGGGCCGCCTCACGGATGAGCTCGGCGATCATCACGGCTTCCGGTTCGTCCGTCAGGTGCCCGTCCGGATACAGCGGCGGCGAGAGCGGCATCAGTCCGATCAGCACGTCGGCAAGGGTCTTGACCTGGAAGCCGTCGGCGGCGGAGACCGGGACAATGTCCTTCCAGCCGCCCTCGCCGAGGACCTCGCGGCCCAGGGCGTCGACGGCGAGCAGCTGCTCGGTGAGTCCCTGGCGGTCCACCGTGTCGGACTTCGTCACGATCGCGATGACCGGCTTGTTGCCGATGGCGGCGAGCTGGGCGGCGATGAACTTGTCGCCCGGGCCGATCTTCTCGTTGGCCGGCAGGCAGAAGCCGATCGCGTCGACCTCGGCGAGGGTGTCGGCGACGAGTTCGTTCAGCCGCTTCCCCAGCAGGGTGCGCGGGCGGTGCAGGCCGGGGGTGTCAACGAGGATGAGCTGCCCGTCCTCCCGGTGGACGATGCCGCGGATGGTGTGCCGCGTTGTCTGCGGCTTGGCCGAGGTGATCGCGACCTTCTGGCCGACCAGGGCGTTGGTGAGGGTGGACTTGCCCGTGTTGGGCCGCCCGACCAGCACGGCAAAACCGGCCCGGTAACCGCCGTTGGCCGCTTCGCCGTCGGACTTATTCTGCTTGCTCACGTGAGACTCCCTGTTGGATTGGTGCGGCCTCGTCGAGAAGGTCTTCAAGGTCAGTGTCTTCTTTTGGTACAGCGGACGCAATGATGTGGCTGACGCGGTTCCGCCGGCCCTCGAGCCGGTCGGCGCGGAGGGACAGCCCGTGGACCTCGGCGGTGCTGCCAACGATCGGCACCCGCCCGAGGGACTTGGCGAGCAGGCCGCCCACGGTGTCCACTTCGTCGTCGTCGAGCTCCAGATCGAAGAGTTCGCCCAGGTCATCAATGCTCATCCGTGCGCTGACCCGGTAGCTTCCATCGCCGAGTTCCACCGCCTCCGCACTTTCGGTGTCGTACTCGTCGACGATCTCCCCGACGATTTCCTCGATCAGGTCCTCGAGCGTGACGAGTCCGGCGGTGCCGCCGTATTCATCGATCACGATCGCGACATGGGTCGATTCCTTCTGCAGTTCGCGCAGCAGTTCGCTCACCGGCTTGGAGTCCGGCACGTAGCGGACCTCGCGGGCCAGTTCGTCCACCACCGGGGGCTCCTCACCGGGACCGAGGTTGTGGATGACGGCTGCCACGTCCTTGAGGTAGACGATGCCGAGGACCTGGTCCGTATTTTCGCCGATCACGGGGATCCGGGAGTAGCCCGAGCGCAGGAACAGCGACATGGCCCGGTGCAGGGTGGAGCCGGAGTCGATGCTCAGGATGTCGGTGCGCGGCACCATGACCGAGCGGACCAGGGTATCGCCGAAATCGAAGACCGACTGGATGAGCTCGGCCTCATTGTCCTCGATCACGTCGGACTCCGTGGCGCGGTCCACGAGCTCGCGGAATTCCTCTTCGCTGAAGAAGGCCTGGGTATCCGCTGGGGTACCGGGGGCGACGGCGCTGCCCACGGTGACCAGCCAGCCGGGAATCGGTCCGAGCACCCAGCACAGCCAGCGGATCGGCGGGGCGCTGAAGCGGACCAGGCCGGCGGAGTGCACCCGGCCGATCTGCCGCGGGGACACCCCCACAATCACGAAGCCCAGCACCGCCATGACGCCGGTCGCGATCAGCCCCGCGAGCCAGACGTTGTCGAGCAGGCTGTTCAGCAACACCGTCACGGCGACAGCGGAGGCCATGTCGAACCAGATGCGCCAGAACCGCAGCGCCCGCATATGCGCGACGGGCTGCGCCATGATGCGCTTCAGCGCGGTGCCGCGGCTCTGCAGGATCGCGTCTTCGGCATCATGCCGGGAAAGGTAGTTGAAGGCAGATTCAGCCGCGGTCAGGAACGCTGCAAAACCAATAAACACCAGCGCCATGCCGGCAAGGATCAGTGGCGTCACTGAATCGTCTCTGACGGGGCCTCTTTGCCGGTGAAGGCGGAAAGCAGTTCGCGCTGGAGGCCGAACATCTCCTCCTTCTCCTCCGGCTCGGCGTGGTCAAAACCGAGCAGGTGCAGAATGCCGTGGGTGGTGAGCAGCAGCATCTCGTCCTGGGTCGAGTGGCCGGCGTTTACCGCCTGGACCTCTGCGACCTGCGGGCAGATGGCGATGTCACCGAGCATGCCCTGGGGTGTGGGTTTGTCCGGCGTGCCGGGCGTCAGCTCGTCCATGGGCACCGAGAGCACGTCGGTGGAGCCCGGTTCGTCCATCAGTTCAAGGTGCAGCTTCTCCATGGCCGGCTCATCCACGAGCAGGATCGACAGTTCGGCCTGCGGGTGGATGAAAAGCCGTTCAAAGATGAACCGGGAGAGCTGCACCAGCTGGGCTTCGTCCACCGTGATGCCGGATTCGTTGTTGACCTCGATGCTCATGCGCGTTCCTCCCGCTTGTCGCGGGCAACGGAGTGCTTGACCCGGTTCCGCTGGATCTCGTCCCAGACGCTGTAGGCATTGACGATATCGCCCACGAGGCGGTGCCGGACGACGTCGGAGGAATCCAGGACGGTGAAGTTGACGTCCTCGATGCCCTGCAGGATGTCTTCCACGATCCGCAGGCCCGACCGGGTCCCGAACGGCAGGTCCACCTGCGTGACGTCGCCGGTGACCACCATCTTCGAGCCGAAGCCCAGCCGGGTGAGGAACATCTTCATCTGTTCCGGGGTGGTGTTCTGGGCCTCATCCAGAATGATGAAGGCGTCATTGAGCGTACGCCCGCGCATGTAGGCAAGCGGAGCGACCTCGATGGTGCCCGCCGCGATCAGCCGCGGAATGGATTCAGGGTCCATCATTTCGTGCAGGGCGTCGTAGAGCGGCCGCAGGTACGGGTCGATCTTGTCACTGAGCGTGCCGGGCAGGAACCCCAGCCGCTCCCCCGCTTCGACGGCGGGACGGGTCAGGATAATCCGCGTGACTTCCTTTTGCTGCAGCGCCTGGACGGCCTTGGCCATGGCCAGGTACGTCTTGCCGGTACCGGCCGGGCCGATTCCGAAGATCACGGTGTTGGCGTCAATCGCGTCCACGTAGTTCTTCTGGTTGAGGGTCTTCGGCCGGATGGTCTTGCCGCGGCTCGAGAGGATGTTGTGCGTGAGCACGTCAACGGGGTTCTGCAGCGACTGGGACCGGAGCATCGACGCGAGCTGCTGCAGGACCGCGGGGGTAATGACGGTGCCGCGGGCGACGAGGCCGCGGACCTCGTTGAGCAGGCGCATGATCCGCGGCACGTCAGCGGCGGGACCGCTGATGGCGAGCTCGTTGCCGCGGACGTGAAAGTCGACGGCGGGGAACTGGGTTTCGATGTACCGGAGGGCTTCGTCATGACTGCCGAGGGACTGGACCATCTGGTCGGAGCTGTCAAACAGGACGACCTCCGTCCGCAGCCCCGGTAGGGAGTGGGGGAATTCACCTGTGGCGCGCTCTCCGGCGCTGATCCGGGCCTTGCCGTTCGCTGCTTCAGTCATAGTGCTGGCCCGCGGGCCTCTGGTCCCCTCCAGTTCGGAAATGGTCTGTCCGCGGATCCGGCCAGACGGCGGTGCGCGCCATCTGGTACCGGTGTCCGCGGTCCTCTTATCCTACGCCAGTGAGGGCCCCCGCACGCCGCGTCCGCGGCCGGGTTTCGGCCCGGCGGCTGACGTGATTCCCGCTATTAGGTATCAACTTCGCATCGTCCTCATATCGTTCCCGTTGCAGTTCCCGTCTGCCGGGCCAATCCGCGGTTGGCCGACAAAGCCGTGTGCCATGCTGGAAACCGGCCTCCGGCGCGGGCCTTGCAGCCGGCCGGGCCGGGAATCGGGCCGGCAGAAAGCAAGCCGAAAGGACGGCGGAGATCAGGCAGCGCGGCGTTAACCAGACAACAGCAGGCAGGCGGCTTCGTCCTGGCCTGCTGCTGTTGGTGCTGCCCGCCGCCCTGGCCCTGTCCGGCTGCGTGGCTACGCCGCAGCCCGGGATCACGGACTCCGGTGCGGCATCGCAGGTCACAGCAGCCCAGGCGCCGAGCACCAGCGCGCCGCTGGAAACCACGCAGGCATCCAACAAGGCGCCGGTGTACTGGATCGGGCGCAGCAACGAGAGCACGTTCCTCTACCGGGAGTTCCGCGATGTTCCGGAACAGGACAACCCGGTCACCCGGGCGCTTCGGGTCATGATGTCCCAGAAACCGCTCGATCCGGACTTCTTCACACCGTGGCAGAACCCTAAGAAGCTGGCAAGCTCGATCTCCGGCAAGAATGTCATCACGGTGGACCTGTCGGCGGACGCGTTCAACAGCAACGTGGATCCCGCCATGGCCGAGCGTGCGGTACAGCAGCTCGTCTACACGGCGACGGCGGCCGCTGCCAGTGCCGGGCTGATCGATGCCGGCCAGCAGATCCAGGTCGTGGTGCTGGTGGACGGGCATACCGACTTTGTCGCCTTCAACCACGTCCGGCTGGGTTCCCCGACCGCCCGCAGCGCCGGGATGGTCGCCCCGGTGTGGATCATTGACCCGCAGGAGGGGAGCTCCCTGGCGGACGGCGCAGTCAAGGTCTCCGGCCGCAGCACGGCTCCCGGTGGCACGCTCCGGTGGGAAATCCTGCGGATCGACGGCAGCGTCAAGACCTCGTACCTGAACGGGACAACGACGGCCTCGGCTGGGGCCGGACAGTCGGGTGCCTTCAGCCTGTCGGTCAACCTGGCACCGGGCAGCTATGAGGTCCGGGTGTCGCAGCTGGAGGACGGCAACCCGGCCAGGGATTTGAACGTCGACACCCGCGGATTCACGGTTAATTAGCGGCTCATTGGCCGCACTCCCCAGACCCGCGCAGCTTCCGCGGTGCCGGCTGGATGTTACGGGCTACCAGCGGCCCAGGATGTCGCTCGCCAGGACCGTCGCCGCGGGTCCGGCCGTCGAGGAGCGCAGCACATGGTGCCCCAGCAGGGCCGTTACCGCTCCGGCGTCGCAGAGCCTGGTGACTTCCCGCGGGCTGATGCCGCCCTCAGGTCCCACAATCAGCAGCACCTCGCGTCCGTTCCCTGCTCCGTCGCCGGCCGGGCGGGAACCCTGCCAGGCTTCCAGGACCTGACGCAGCGGGCGTACGGCATCCTCGTGCAGGATCACGGCGAGATCGGCGGCAGCCACTGCCGCCTGCAGCCCGGCGCCGTCGACGGCGGCACGGACCTCCGGGATCCAGGCCCGGCGGGCCTGTTTGGCGGCCGCCGTGACGACCGACTGCCACTTCGCGTGCGCCCTGGCCGCACGTTCGGCCTTCCAGCGCACAATTGACCGTTCGGCCTGCCAGGGGATGACGGCGTCGATCCCCAGTTCGGTGGCAGTCTCGGCGGCGAGCTCGTCGCGATCGCCTTTGGCGAGGGCCTGGACCAGGACGAGCCGGACCCCGGGCCGTGGTTCGTCGGTGAGGGCGGAGCATTCCACCGTCAGCTCGCCGGGCTCGACGGCGGCGACACTACCGCTAAGCCGCTTCCCGGCGCCGTCGGCGATATCCACCGCCTCCCCCACGGCAAGACGCTTCACCGTGACCGCGTGGCGGGCCTCGGGTCCGTCAAGGACAAACACGGCGCCGGGGACGAGCCCGTCCAGGGTGCCGGGGGCGGTGAAGAAAACCGGGTTGCTCACCGCTACAGGTTACCGAGCCGGTCCCGCAGCTTCGAGAAGACCCCGCCGGTGCCGGCGAGCTTTCCTTCGGTGAACTGTTCGCCACGCAGCTTGGCGAGCTGGCGGAGCAGGTCCTCCTGGGCGGCGTCGAGCTTTGCGGGGGTGTCAACCTGCAGGTGGACCTTAAGGTCGCCACGGCCGTAGCCGCGCAAGTGGGTGACGCCCAGCCCGCGGAGGGTGATGACCTCGCCGGACTGGGTGCCGGCCTTGACGTCGATCTCCTGCTGGCCGTCGAAGGTGTCGAGGGTGAGTTCGGTTCCCAATGCGGCAGCCGTCATCGGGATGTTGAGGCTGGCATGGAGGTCATCGCCGTCGCGGACATAGGTGGCGTCGTTGTTGACCCGGATTTCCACGAAGAGGTCGCCGGCGGGTCCGCCGGCCGGTCCTGCCTCGCCCTGGCCGGAGAGCTGAATGCGGGTGCCGGTGGCCACACCGGCGGGCACCTTGACCGTCAGCGAGCGGCGGCTGCGGATCCGGCCCTGGCCGGCGCATTCGTTGCAGGGGTCTTTGATGACGGTGCCGAAGCCCGCGCAGGAACCGCAGGGGGCAGTCGTCATGACCTGGCCGAGGATGGAACGCACGGCGCGCTGGACCTGGCCGCTGCCGCCGCAGATGTCACAACGTTCCGGGTGGCTGCCTTCACGGCAGCAGGAGCCCTCACAGGTGGGGCAGGTGACGGCCGTTTCGACTTCAATTTTTTTGTTGACGCCGAAAACGGCGTCGCGGAGGTCGATCCGGACGCTGATCAGGGCGTCCTGTCCGCGGCGGACGCGGGAGGCCGGTCCGGTCTGGCCGCCGGCGCCGAAGAACGTCTCGAAAATGTCCTGGAACGCGAAGCCCTGCCCGGAGTAACTGCCGCCGCCGAAGCCGTTGTCAGTGCCGTTCTCGTTGCCCGTGGTGTCGTAGACCCGGCGTTTCTGCGGATCGGAAAGAACCTCGTAGGCGTGCGTGACGGCCTTGAAGCGGTCCGAGGCGTCGTCCCCGGGATTAACGTCCGGGTGGAGGTTGCGTGCCAGTTTGCGGTAGGCCTTCTTGATCTCTTCGCCCGTGGCTTCGCGGGAGACTCCAAGAACGTCGTAATGGCTGCTCAAAGTTTGTATCTCTTCCTGGTTGTACTGCCGGTTAGTGGCAAGAAGTCTGGTTGGGGTCCGGCGCGCCCGTGCGGGTGCCGGACGGGTTGCGGTCCGTCACGGGCCGAGAATCCTGGACAGGTAGCGGGCCACGGCCCGGACCGCGGCCATGGTGGTGGGGTAGTCCATCCGGGTGGGTCCAAGGACCCCGACCTTTGCGGTCGCGTCCGGGCCGTAGCCGGTCGCGACCACCGAGGCCTCGGCGAGCCCGTCGTACGGGTTCTCCCGGCCAATGCTGACCGTGACACCCCGCGGGTCCGCGGCCATGTCCCCGAGCAGGCGGAGCATGACCACTTGTTCCTCAAGGGCCTCGAGGACCGGGCCAATGCTGAGCGGGAAGTCGACGTTGGAGCGGGCCAGGTTGGCTGTTCCGGCCATGACCATCCGCTCCTCGCGGCTGCTGGCTGCCAGTGCCTCCAGGCCGCGGGCCAAGGCCTGGGCGTCGGCCCGCCGCGAGGGCGGGCAGGTGACAATCACGGAATTCAGTGACTGCGGCAACTGGTTCAGGGACGTCCCGGACAAGGTTCCGAGGAAACGCGTCCGCAGCTCGGACAGCGCCTCCTCGGAGAGGTCCTGCCCGACGTCGATGACCCGCTGTTCGACCTTGCCGGTGTCGGCGATCAACACTGCCAGCACCTTGCGCGGCGCCAGCAGGACGAATTCGATGTGCCGCACCTTGGCCCTGCTCAGGTGCGGGTACTGCACCACGGCGACCTGGTGTGTCAGCTGCGAGAGCAGCCGCACGGTCCGGTCCAGCACGTCGTCGAGGTCGTCGGAGCCCTCAAGCAGGGCCTGGATGGCGCGGCGTTCCGCCGGCGAGAGCGGCTTTACGGCCGAAATCTGGTCCACGAAGAGCCGGTAGCCCTTGTCTGTGGGAATCCGCCCGGCGCTGGTATGCGGCGCGGTGATCAGCCCGTCATCTTCCAGGGCCGCCATGTCATTGCGGATTGTGGCGCTGGACACGCCCAGGTGGTGCCGCTCGACCAGGGCCTTGGAGCCGACAGGTTCCCGTGAATGGACGTAGTCCTCCACGATGGCGCGCAGCACTTCAAGTTTGCGCGGTTCGCTCATGCCCCACCTCCAATCGACTGTCCGGATCCGATGCCGCCGTGAGCCGGCTTTTGCGGGCCGCCGGGTTAGCACTCGACATGCCTAAGTGCTAACCAGTCTAATATGAGTCGCCGCGTTGTTAGCATTGGATTCGCTCCGGGCGTTCTTTCCGGGGCTGGTGTTTTCGGGCACAGCCCGCCCGCAGCCATCCGAGTGCAAAGGACTGTGTGACCGATGTCGTACCAGAACTGGGGTCCGCAGGACCTCTCCGCGCCCGCCAAGACGCAGCTGCCGGAAGTGCCGGTGGAGCGCGGAATGGTGCTCGAAGAGGTCCAGTCCGGCTGGGTCGGCGCGGTGACGCAGGTGGAGAAGTCCGGCGGGATGCACGTCGTCGCCCTTGAGGACCGGCGCGGCAAGTCCCGGTCGTTTCGGCTCGGCTTCGGCTTCCTGCTGGAAGGCCAGCCGATCCGGCTGATGCCTCCGGCGCCGCGCGCCGCAGCGCCGGCGGCAGGAATCCGCACGGCCTCCGGCTCGGTCCGGGTCCAGGGCCAGCGGGCCCAGGTGGCGAAGGCCAGCCGGATCTGGGTGGAGGGCAAGCACGACGCCGAACTGGTGGAGAGGGTCTGGGGCGACGATCTGAGGGTGGAGGGCATCGTCGTCGAGCCGTTGCACGGCATTGACGACCTCGCCGGAGCCGTTGCCGCCTTCCGGCCCGGCCCGGGACGCCGGCTGGGCGTTCTGGTGGACCATCTGGTGCCGAATTCCAAGGAATCCCGGATCGCCGACGCCGTGATGGCCTCCCCCGGAGCGGCCGGGAACGTGCTGATTGTGGGCCATCCTTATGTGGATGTCTGGCAGGCGATAAGGCCGTCGGTGCTGGGGATCGAGAAGTGGCCGGTTATTCCGCGCGGGGTGGACTGGAAGACCGGCATCCTGACGGCCTTCGGCTGGCCACACAGCACCAAGGAGGATATCGGCCTGGGCTGGCAGAAGCTCCTCGGCGCGGTGCGCAGTTATGCGGATCTGGAGCCCTCCCTGCTGGGCCGGGTCGAAGAGGTCATCGATTTCCTCACGGTTCCGTAGTAGCCGCGCCCGTCTCTTGTAGCCCGCGCCGCACGGGCCGCCGCCAGCGGGCCGATCGGCGTTTTGGTGCCCAAGCACGTATTCTTGGTAGGGCGGTTGTGCTCCCGGCGCAGCCCTGCAAGTCAAAGCACCAATGCACCCCCGCAATCTGAAGGACGACACCGTGGCAGACGACGCACGCGAACACGCTGGCAACCAGGCCGGCCATGGCCAGCCTCCGTACCATGGCGTTCCGGCAAATGCCCTGCCGCTGACGGCAAACGAGGACCGGCAATGGGCCACACTGGCCCACTTCGGCGGCATCCTGGGCTGTGTGCCCGCGTTGTTGATCTACCTGATCTTCAAGGACCGGGGCCCGTTCACGGCGCAGGAGTCCAAAGAGGCCCTGAACTTCACGCTGCCCCCCACCGCTGCGGCCGTGCTGTGCAACCTGCTGGTCTTTGTACCGTTTGTGGGGAACATTTTCGCGGTCCTCGCCACGGTCATCTGGATCGCCGTGACCTGCTTCTCGGTCGCGGCCGGCATCCACGTCAATCGCGGCCAGCCGCACCGCTACGAATTCAACCTCCGCTGGATCAAGTAGGGCGGCATCCCCGCGGCGCCTAAGAACCCGGTCCCAAATAGGAAAGCCGGCCGCTGCCCCCAGGGGCAGCGGCCGGCTTTTTCGGCTCAGTCCGGCAGGATCCTGCGGACCACGGCGTCGGCGAGCAGCCGGCCCTTGAGCGTCAGGACCAGCCTGCCCCGGAAGGCTGAGGCCGGATCCACGAGTCCGTCCGCGATAAGTCCCGCGACAGCATGCCGCCCGGTGTCGCCCAGGCCGCCGAGACTGGCGATCTCCAGCCCGGAGTTCAGGCGGGCTTCCAGCATTACGCGCTCGACATTCCGGGTTTCCGAATCGAGAGTTTCCCGGCCGGCAGCCGGCGAGAGGCCGGCGTCCAGCCGGTTCGCGTAGGCGACGGGGTGCTTGACGTTCCACCAGCGCACACCTCCCACGTGCGAGTGCGCACCGGGGCCGATCCCCCACCAGTCGTCGCCGCGCCAGTATGCGAGGTTGTGGCGGCATGCCTGCCCGGGGGTGCGGGCCCAGTTGCTGACCTCGTACCAGGACAAACCCGCCGCCGAGATAAGCTCGTCGGCGAGTTCGTACTTGGCGGCGTGGTCGTCGTCGTCGATTCCCGGGACCTCGCCCCGGCGGATCTGCGCGGCGAGTTTGGTGCCCTCCTCGACAATCAGTGCGTAGGCGCTGATGTGGTCCGGGCCGTAGGACAGCGCCGTCTCGAGCGAATAACGCCAGTCGGCCAGTGACTCCCCCGGCGTCCCGTAGATCAGGTCGAGGCTGACAGCGAGGCCCGCCTCCCTGGCCCACCGGACCGCCTCGGGCACCCGGCTTGGGGTGTGCGTCCGGTCCAGGACCTTCAGGACGTGCGGCACCGCCGACTGCATCCCAAAAGACACCCTGGTGAAGCCCGCGTCCGCCAGAAGCTGCAGGGATTCGGGGGTGACCGAGTCCGGGTTCGCTTCCGTGGTGACCTCGGCGCCGGGCTCGAGTCCCCAGGCTGCAACGGCGGCGGTGAGGATGCGGGCAAGGTCGTCGGCCGGAAGCAGTGTGGGTGTTCCGCCGCCAAAAAATACCGTGCTGAGCGGTCGTGCCGGCACACCGCTGTTCTTCAGGGCAACGGCCGCGAAGTCGATTTCCGCGACCGCCGTGGCGGCGTACGCGTCCTGGGACGCCCCGCCGCCGAGCTCCGTGGCGGTGTAGGTGTTGAAGTCGCAGTAGCCGCAGCGCACAGCGCAGAACGGGATGTGCACATAGAGCCCAAAGGCGCGGGCCGCGGCACCGTCGAGTGCCTGGCCGGGCAGCAGACCGTCGGGCGGGGCCGGGTCACCCAGCGGCAGGGCGCTAGGCACGGGTCCTGCCGGCCTGCATCGGGACAGTCTTCACCAGCACCGCTACTTCCTTCACCAGCACCGCTACTTCTTGGCCTTGTCCTTGGACTCGTCCGTGGTGAGGGCGGCGATGAAGGCTTCCTGCGGGACCTCGACGCGGCCCACCATCTTCATGCGCTTCTTGCCCTCCTTCTGCTTTTCCAGGAGTTTGCGCTTTCGGGTGATGTCACCGCCGTAGCACTTGGCGAGCACGTCCTTACGGATGGCGCGGATGCTTTCCCGGGCGATGATCCGGGAGCCAATGGCGGCCTGGATGGGCACCTCGAACTGCTGGCGCGGAATCAGTTCGCGCAGCTTGCCTGTCATCATCACGCCGTAGGCGTACGCCTTGTCGCGGTGGGTGATGGCGGAGAAGGCATCCACCTGCTCGCCCTGGAGCATGATGTCGACCTTGACCAGATCGGCGACCTGCTCGCCGTCGGCCTTCCAGTCCAGCGAGCCGTAGCCGCGGGTCTTGGATTTGAGGATGTCGAAGAAGTCGAAGACGATCTCGGCCAGCGGCAGGCGGTATCGGATTTCCACCCGGTCCTCGGAGAGATAGTCCATGCCGCCCATGACGCCGCGCCGGCTCTGGCACAGCTCCATGATGGCGCCGACAAATTCGTTCGGCGCCAGGATGGTGGCGGAAACCATCGGCTCGCGGACCTCGGCGATCTTGCCGGTGGGGTATTCGCTGGGGTTGGTGACGTGGACGACCTTCTTGTCCTCCAGGGTCACCTCGTACTCCACGTTCGGGGCGGTGGAGATCAGGTCCAGGTTGTATTCGCGTTCGAGCCGCTCCCGGGTGATTTCCAGGTGCAGCAGGCCCAGGAAACCCACGCGGAAGCCGAAGCCCAGCGCGGCGGACGTCTCCGGCTCGTACACCAGTGCGGCGTCGTTCAGCATCAGTTTTTCCAGCGCATCGCGGAGCACCGGGTAGTCCGTGCCGTCCAGCGGGTACAGGCCGGAGAACACCATCGGCTTGGCGTCGGCGTAGCCGGGCAGGGACTGGGTGGCGGGCTTGGCCAGGTTGGTGACGGTGTCGCCGACCTTGGAGAGCCGGACGTCCTTCACACCGGTGATGAGGTAGCCCACCTCGCCGACGCCGAGGCCCTTGGAGGGGGTGGGCTCCGGGGAGCTGACACCGATTTCCAGGAGTTCATGGGTGGCGCGGGTGGACATCATCTGGATGCGTTCGCGGGGGTGCAGCATGCCGTCGACCACACGCACGTAGGTGACCACGCCGCGGTAGGTGTCATAGACCGAGTCGAAAATCATGGCCCGGGCCGGGGCGTTGGGGTCGCCCACGGGGGCAGGAAGATCACGGATGATCTTGTCCAGCAGGACCTCGACGCCCATGCCGGTCTTGCCGGAGACACGGAGCACGTCGTCGGGGTCTCCGCCGATCAGGTTGGCGAGTTCCGCGGCGTACTTCTCCGGCTGGGCTGCCGGGAGGTCGATTTTGTTCAGGACCGGGATGATCGTGAGGTTATTTTCCATCGCCAGGTAGAGGTTGGCGAGCGTCTGGGCCTCGATGCCCTGCGCCGCGTCCACAAGCAGCACAGCGCCTTCGCAGGCCGCGAGCGAGCGGGACACCTCGTAGGTGAAGTCAACGTGTCCGGGAGTGTCGATCATGTTCAGCGCATAGCTGACGCCGTCGAGCTCCCAGGGCATCCGGACTGCCTGGGACTTAATGGTGATGCCGCGTTCGCGCTCAATGTCCATGCGGTCCAGGTACTGGGCCTTCATGTCACGGGACTGGACGACGCCGGTGTACTGGAGCATCCGGTCGGCCAGTGTGGATTTGCCGTGGTCAATGTGCGCAATGATGCAAAAGTTCCGGATGATGGCCGGATCTGTTGCGGCGGGCACCGGGGCGGTGCGGGCCATGGGAGACACGCAGGGTCCTTACTCTTGGCATTCTGTTGGCTGTGCACGGTCGGCGCTGAGACTGGGTTCCCGGCGGCGACGTGCCGTATATCTGAACCTATAGTCTCCCACGTCCGGGCCTGTGGAACTGCATCCCGGGATCCCGGAGCGGACCATGGTTTCCCCCGGAGATCCTCCTTTCGGTCTCCCCGCGCCGCGAAGCCTCCGGAACCGGCTCCGGGACCGACGCGGGTCCTGCCGCCCTCGGGACAGCTGTACGGGCTGCCGGTAGGGTTGCCTCATGGCTTGGAACTTGCGCTCGATCAGCAATGCAGTCCGCACAACTTTGCGTTTCCTGGAGGGTCGTTCCGGCTCCGCGCCCGGCAGTTCCGGCACCAGATCCGGGACAAAGCCGTCCGGGACAAAGCAGCCCGGGCGTACGGGCACGTCCGGCGGGCGCCCGGGTACCGGTCAGGCCACCGCCGGCCTGACCGGCAGCTACCCCGGCGACTTCCACGGAACGGCGAAGGTCAGCTATGCCCCCTCCCCTAACGGCCGTCCCGAGCCGGGCGAGGTTGTCTGGACCTGGGTGCCGTATGAAGAAGATCATTCTCAGGGCAAGGACCGCCCGGTGCTGCTGGTGGGCACCAGCAGCCGCTATCTGCTCGGACTCATGCTGACCAGCAAGGACCACGACGGCGACGCGCGCCGGGCCGAGGACTACGTGGACATCGGCACCGGCCCCTGGGACCGGCAAGGCCGACCCAGCGAAGCGAAACTGGACCGCATCCTGCAAATCAACCCGAAGGACGTGCGGCGCGAGGGCGCCATTCTTGACGCCGGGAGGTTCCGTCTCATCGCCGCCGCCCTGCAGTCCCGCCAAGGCTGGCGCTGAGCGCCGACAAACGTCACGCCGAGGTGCGGGTTCCGGAGCGGAGCCCGCCGTTGCTGCGGCCGCGGACACCTCAGGCCAACGGCACGGAGCCGATGACTTTGCCCTCCGGCCGGCCGGGGCGGCGCGACGCGGCGTTGTGGAAGCCGGTGGTGAGTGCAATTCGATCAAATCTTCCCCTGGTACTGCACGTAGCCGACGCCTTCCTTGACGTGCAGGGTCTGCCCGACGGCGTGCTTGTGCCAGGCCCCTGCGGGGTTGGTTCTTGTGTCCGCCCGCAGGGCGGTGACACGGCACATGGTGCCGCGTCTTCACCGTGTCCTTGTCCCTCTCCCTAGCGGGAGCAGCTTTGATGCGGTCAAACGCTAATTGCCGCCGCGTTGCTCCGACGTCGCCGGCGTCTGGGGGTGGGCCGGTTGGTGCGTGGCCGCCCAGGTGGCGAGGAGTTGGAGGCTGTCGTGGGAGACGGTGCCGGCTTTGGCGGTGTAGGCCAGGAAAATGAGCCCACCCTCGACTGAGAGGGGCATCGCCTCGAAGTCGAGTTCGAGGTTTCCAACGATGGGGTGGTGGATGCGTTTGTTCCGGTGCTGTGGAGGCGGACATCGTGTGCACCCCAGAGAATCCGGAAGTCGTCGCTTCTGGTCGAAAGCTCACCGATGAGGTCGCTGAGCACGCGGTCGTAGGGAACCCGTCCGGCTTCGATTCGCAGCATCGCTACTATTTGCCGCGCGGCATCCTCCCAGTCCTGGTAGATCTCCCGGGCGCGTGGGGCAAGGAAAAGGAACCGGGCGAAGTTGCTGGGTTGACCTTCCTGGTCGAAGATCTCGCTGAACAGGGCCCTGCCCAGGACGTTTGACGCAATGATGTCCAGGCGGCCGTTCTGCACTATCGCCGGGATGCCCGTCATGGCGTCCAGAAGTTGCTGGACGCCCGGGCGGACCCGTTGGGTATTCGCCGGGAGGCGCTTGCGGGGCGAACGCGGACCGGCGTTGGCGGCCCTGACGAGGTCATGCAGGTGGGTTCGTTCGGCTTCATCGAGTTGCAGGGCCCGGCAGATACCTGACAGCACGGCATCGGAGACGCCCTTGGCGTTGCCTCGTTCCAGACGGACGTAGTACTCGGTGCTCATCCCGGCCGGCAACGCGACTTCCTCACGCCGCAGACCCGGGACCCGGCGTCGACCGCCGAAGTCCGGCAGCCCTGCCTGCTGGGGCGTGATTCTGGCCCGTCGGGTTGCCAGGAAGTCCCGGATGAGATCTTGGTTGTTCATGGTCTCGACGCTACGCCACCGGGCCGCGGCGAGGGGGCCATGGGTATTAACCCTATAGACGGAGCCTGTTTCCAGTTTCCGGAGTGCTTTTGAATTGAGGGACACCGGCAGGGGACCCTGCCACACCACTTCGTCAAAGGAAAAACACCATGAGCGAGAACAACGTCTGGTTCATTACCGGGGCAGCCCGCGGCATGGGCGTCGACATCGCCAGGGCCGCTCTCCGGGCCGGGAAGCGGGTGGTCGCCACCGCCCGGGACGCGGCCAATGTCACCGCAGCCTTGGGCGAGCAGGAGAACCTGCTGGCCGTGTCCCTGGACATCACCGACTCCGACGCCGCGCAGGCGGCCGCCGAGGCCGCGGTGGAGCGGTTCGGGTCCATCGATGTGCTGGTGAACAACGCCGGCAACTTCTACGCCGGCTACTTCGAGGAAATCAGCGACAAGCAGTTCCGCGCGCAAATGGAGACGAATTTCTTTGGCCCGCTGAACGTCACTCGCGCCGTCCTGCCCGTCATGCGGTCACAGGGCTCCGGTCACGTCATTACGATGTCCTCCGCAGCCGGAATCATCGGCCAGGAGTTCTGCGTGGCCTACGCCGCCTCGAAGTTCGCTCTCGAAGGGTGGATGGAATCCCTGCGGTTCGACCTTGAGCCGTACGGCATCAAGACCACCATTGTGGAGCCCGGATTTTTCCGTACTGAACTTCTCGTCGAGGGGGCCTCCTCGATCTGGCCGGAACTCTCCATCGAGGACTACGCCCAGCGCACCACCGAGACAATCGCTGTCTGGAAGTCAATGAACGGCAAACAGGGCGGAGACCCGGCGAAACTTGCTGCAACCCTGGTCGCCGTCGCCGAGCTCGAGCAGCCCCCGCTGCGCTGGCTGGCCGGCGCTGACGTCATCGCAGGGGTCGAGCAGAAAATTGCGACCCTTCTCGAGCAGGTCAACGCACACCGCGAACTGTCCTCCTCACTCCAGCACGACGACGCCTAACCCGCGCAGCCTCCTCGCCTATCAGGCCTCCGGGGGTCGGGGCGGCAGGTGACGGTCCCTGCCGCCGTTTCTGCTATTATTGACAGCTGTGTGTCCGTGCAGGTCGACGGCCACAGATGGTTGGTCGCCATAGGTATCCCCACGCCGCTCAGTCAATGGCCAATCTGAAAGCCCTCTAGACCATTTTCCGCATTGAAAAAGAGAGTTCACACGTGGCTAATATCAAGTCCCAGAAGAAGCGCATCCTCACCAACGAGAAGGCTCGCCTGCGCAACAACGCAGTCAAGTCGGAGCTGAAGACGGCCATCCGCGCCGTCAACACCGCCGTTGAGTCCACCGACAAGGATGCTGCGGCTGCCGCAATGCTTTCCGCCAGCCGCAAGCTGGACAAGGCTGTCAGCAAGGGCGTTCTCCACAAGAACAACGCTGCAAACCGCAAGTCGGCCATCTCCAAGAAGGTCAACGCGCTGTAAGGATTCCAGTTCAACTGAACTGATGATTGTGGCCGGCAACTTCGGGTGCCGGCCACTTCCAGTTAAGCAGCAACCCAGAACGATTTTTTGGGCAGCAATTCAGGGCGACGACGGCGCCCCTCGACGGAGCGCAGGCTCCAAGCCCGACATCAGCGGCGCACAGACGTCGCAATCACCGTCACGGCATGCTCCACGGCATAAACCGGGTCCCGGGAGAGCCCCTTGACCTGGGCATCAGCCTCGGCAGTCACCTGGATGGAGCGAACAAGGCCCTCGGGAGTCCACCTCCGGACCTCCCGCTGCGCCTGCTCGACCAGCCAGGGCTGCATGCCCAACTGCTTGGCTATCTGCGCCGAGGACCCTTGGGCGCCGGCGACCTTTGCGAGGCTGCGGAGCTTCGAGGCCAGCGCAGCCACCAGCGGAACCGGGTCAGCCCCCGTTGCGAGGGCATGACGGAGGGTGGAGAGCGCCAACGGGGCGTTCCCGGCCATCGCGGCGTCGGCAACTTTGAAAGCTGTGGCCTCCACCCTGCCGCCGTAGTAACGGTCCACCATGGCGGCGTCCACTCCGGTAGCAGCATCGGCGATCAATTGGCTGCAGGCGGCCGCCAATTCAGCCAGATGCGCGCCGACCGCGTTGACCAGGGCGTGCACGGCATCGGGTTCGATTCGCCGGGACGCTGCCCTGAACTCCGACGTAACAAAGGCGACCTTGTCGGCATCCTTCTTCAGTGGCTGGCAGTCCACCACCGGCCAGCCGCCGGCCTTGATGGCGTCGAGGAGTTTCTTGCCGCGCACCCCGCCGCCATGTCGGAGGACCAGCACAGCATCCGGTTCGGGACGGGCGAGGTATTTAAGCGCGTCTGCCAGGAAAGCGTCGTTCATGCCCTCCACGCCTTCCACCTCGATGAGCTTCTGCTCACCGAAAAGCGACGGGCTGACGTGCATGACGAGGGACCCCGGCTCATAGCTGGCGGCATTGAGCCTGATGACTTCGACGTCGGGGGCCGCGTCGCGGACCTGCACCCGAAGTCGGTCCATGGCCCGGGACCCCAGATAGTCCTCCGGGCCGCCCACCAGCACGACGGCGGCCGGTGTCACATCGCGCCAGGTGGCGGACTTCGATGCCGCGGGCCGGGCGCGTGGGGTCTGGGCAGCAGCCACTGAGGTTTCCTCCCGGAAGTTTGTTTGCAGACTCTAAGCCTGCCACGCCCGGAGCGGTGTACCAAGCCGGGCCGGCGACCTACGGGCCGGGCCCGCATCCCATCGGTGAACTGTGGCACGCGACCTCCACGCGCCCGCATGCCATCTGGGAACTGTGGCATCCGGCCGAGTATGGCAACGGTCCGCCCATGTGCGGCCATGGCCAGCCCTACTGCCCGGGCGGGGTGGAAGACCAGCCACCAGGCTGCGAGGCCGGCTGCGGAAAAGAGTGCCATGGTGGCGGCGCCGAAAGCACCTTCCGGCCACGGGAGGACCGCGCCGGGGAGGCCGGCGAAGAATCGGGCGACTCCTCCCACCCCGGTGGCGAACGCGGCCGCGATGCCCAGCGGAGCCACGGCGAGTACCGGGAACAGCGGCACGAGAGGCACGGCCGCGGTCCCCAGCAGCGTGACCGGGGCGACGAGAACCGCCGCGGCCATGTTAGCCGGCAGGGCATAGCTCGAGAACTGCGGCTGGAGAAGTACGACCACCGGACCGCAGAACGTTTGAGCGGACAAAGGAACGGCCACTCCCGCAGCCGCCCAGCGCGGCACCCCCGGCGGGAACCACCCCATGATCGGCCTCCCTGTCACGACGATGCCGAGGGTCGCCAGCACGGAGAGCAGGAATCCGAAGCTGGTGGACAGCTCCGGCTGGGCCAGCAGCAGCCCGATCACGGCAAGGCACAAGAAGCTTAGGCCTCGTCCGGGCCGGCCGCCGGCCACGGCGACGAGCCCGATGGCACCCATCACGGCGGCGCGCAGGACGCTGGCGTCCGGCCCCACCATCAGCACGAAGAGTCCGAGTCCGACGACGCCGAGGACTGCTGCGAACTCCCTGCTGCAACGCAGGCTGCGTGCGGCCAGCAGCAGCGCGCCGAGGACAAGGCTGCAATTGGCGCCGCTGACGGCGGTGAGATGGGTCATCCCGACGGATTTCATGGCTGCGTCCAGTTCGGCGTCCAGGAAGCTGGTGTCTCCGGTGACCATTCCCGGCAGAAGGCCCCGGGCATCACCCTTGAAGTGTCCGGCGGCAGCGGCGAACCGGCCCCGGAGGTCACCCGGACCGCGCTGCCAGGGCCCGGGCTCTCCGATGGTGCTCGGGCCGGAACTGGACGAGAGCAGAGCAGCCTCTGCCTGGCCCGGCGCGGGAAGCGTGAGTTTGCCGGTCGTGCGGACCCGTTGTCCTGGGATGGCGTGTTCCCACTCGGCACCACCCAGGACCAACAGCTTGGCCTGGGTGCGCACCCGGCGGGAGTCTGCGATCATTTCGATTAGGGTCGCCGGCACCGCCCAACGGTCTGCCAGACCGGAATTCCCCGGCTTCTTAAGCGGCCGGGGCCTCCCCGTTACCTCCACTTCCACCACGACGGCTGCTTGCAGCGCGGCCGCTGCCGCTACCGCACCCTGATGCCGTCGGGACGATTCGACGGCGGAGTGGGCGCCCCCTGCAGCGGCGAGGAGCAGTGCCACGGCCAGCGTCGCCTGGAAGCTGCGCCGGCGCCGCCTGTCCGACACCTCCGCCCGGGCGCTTGGTGAGGCCCCGAGCAGGAGCAGCCCGGCCGCTGCCACGAGAATGAGGCAGAGTACTGCCAGGCCAACGGGCTGCAGGTACTGCCCCGCTACGGCTGCAGCCCAAACCAAAGCCGCCGAGGGGACCAGACGCACATCAGTCCTGCGCAGCAGATCCTCCGCTGCCGGGGCTCCACGCCCCGGCAGGACAAAGGACAGAAGCCGGGGGTGGAGCCGATTCCAACGCGACTGCTGCCCGCTGGCCGGCCCAACGCCCGGAATGCGGCGGGCTGATGTGGACGGTCCGGGCGTCCGGCCCGCCGCAGCATCAACGTACCGCTGCCAGCGGCTCCGCCGTTCCATGTTCCGCCCTCACACCCTGACCAGGGGCAACAGGGCAGCGAGCAGCTTGGGGCCGACCCCTTCCACGGCGTCCAACTCTTCGACCCGCTGGAAGTGGCCGTGCTGCGTTCGCCAGTCCACGATCCGCTGGGCAAGGACCGGCCCCACGCGTGGCAGGGTCGCTAGTTCGTCCGCTTCGGCCGTATTCAGGTTGACCTTTCCCGCAAACGGAGCGGACACACCACCGCCAGTCGGGCTTCCCCGGGCGCTCGTGCCACCGGCTGCCGGAGCACCGGTCGCTGCATTTCCGGCCGGGGCGGTTTCCCCCTGCCGCGGCACCAGCACCTTCTGCCCGTCCTCGAGGACAGCGGCGAGATTAAGCTGGTCGGGGTCCGCGTCCGTGGCGCTCCCTCCGGCCGCCGCGATGGCCTCGTGCAGGCGGCTGCCCTCCGGCAACTCTACAATTCCGGCACGGAGGACCGCGCCGGCCACATGCACGATGATTGTTCCGGGGGCGCCGCGTCCGGATCCACCGGCAGCGCTGTCCGCGCCGGACGCGCCGGACGCGCCGGCCGTTGACCCGGTCTCGGGTTCAGGGACGGCTCCTTCGCCGTTTTCCGTACTGTTCACGGCGCTGATTGGGCTGACTGCCGCTGTCACCTTCGCAGCCTGCCACCAGAACCAGCCCAGGAGCGCCATGGACGCCAGGCACAACAGCGTGGCAGCCTGCCGGCCGGTGCGCCACCGGATGCGGGGTCCGCGGCGGCCCGGAGGATCGTCCGCCATGTGCTGTTCCTCGGCTCTGGAAACCAGCGGCGGTTCCCCGAGCAGACCGGCCCCGTCGCGCGCACGGACGGCGAACGACAACCTGCGGCCAGCCGGGTCCGGTTCGTCACTGGGTAGGTAGTCAGGATCGTGGCGCGGCATGCGACCATCGTACGAACCTTCGGGGTCGCCGCTCAGGGCCCTCTGTGCCTATGTGGATACTCGAGGAATAGCCGGAGGCTGACTCGGCTCATTTTGACAGGCACCGGCCCATTGATCGACTGCCTCAGTATCCGCAGCGCTTACGGTTCACTCCCGTCGGTCAGAGAGATTTGACCAGGAAGTATTCCAGTGCCGATCCGTCCAGGAGACCCAGCCAATCCGCGTCGTCAGCGCGGGCGTCCAGGAATGGTTCCCAGGCCGTGAAGGGGTGCCAGCCCGGGTAGGGGTCCGCGGGCAGTTCCTGGTCCCGTTCCGGGAATGGATCCGGGGCCAGTTCCTGTTCCTGTTCTGGATCCGGGGGAAGGCCGCGCCCCAGGTCAATGTCCGGGTCCATGTCAGGAGCCGGCGGCAGGGCGGAGTCCAGGTAAATGTCCGGGTCAGTGTCTCGGTCCGGGGGCATGGCTGCGCCTATGTCGAGGTCTCTGTTTCTGTCCCTGTCTTTTTCTCTGTCCGGGTCCGGGTACATTTCCCCGGCTGCATCGATGTCCACGTCTGCGTTCGGGTCGGCGTAGGTGGCGAGGATTCCTGGTGGCCACTGGGGTGGTTCCCAGTCCTGTTGTTCTGACGCGTAGTGCCTTCCGGTCGGGGAGGTCCAGCCGGGCGGGGCGTCTTTGCTGGCCCCGGCCGGTGTCCAGGCGGAGCTGTGT
>NZ_JBWZCG010000033.1:0-38123 GCF_059383415.1 Pseudarthrobacter sp. RHLT1-30-1 | reverse complement strand
CCACTCTCTTCCCCCCCCCTCCCCCACCCCCCCCCGAAATCCTACTCCCCACCCCCCCCCCCGTTGCTGTATTGGATGCTAGCTGCTGATGTCGCCGCTCTTGCGGAAGGCGTTGCGGCGGGCGTGCTCGTGGACGCGGCTGAGGGCCTCGATCTGGGACCTGGCATCGTCCGCGAGCGCCGTGAAGGTGGCCTTGTCGAGTCCGAGCTCGGGCGCCAGTTCTTCCAGGGTCTGCCAGCCGCCGAGTTTTCCCAGGATGGCGGCGCGCATCAGCTCGGCCTCCAGCACCATGGTCATCGGGGAACGGCTCACGATCCGGCCGTTCAGCTTGAGCCGGCCGGCATGCTCTGCCAGCCAGGCGGCGGCCTGGCGGTGCGGGCGCTGCCGGATGCCCAGGTCGCGGAGCAGATCACGGAGCTGGTCCCGTTCCCGGGTCACTTCGGCGCTGACCCGGGAAATGTCCGCGGACACCGGGGTGTCGGCGAAGGCCTCGGTCATGCGCTGGAGTCGGGAGACGCCGGCGGTGGCGCCGGTCAGGTGATCCGAGAGATACAGGCCGAGGAGCTTCCCGTCGATTGAACCGGGGATGTGCGGTGCCATGCTTCCTCCAGGGTGCCGTTGCCGGAGCGTTTCGGTTGTCCGCCAGCCTACCCCAGGGTGTGCCGGGGCCCCAGCGGCCCCGGGGGGTGCCGCGGCCGCCCGGGCCTAGAGCTCCTGGCGGTAAACCAGCAGTTGGATGTCGGTGCCCGGCACGATCCAGTCACGCTCGGGGGCCCGCTGGAAGCCGGTCTTGAGATACAGCCCGTGGGCGCTTTCCCAGGTCAGGCCCGTGGTTAAGGCCACTGCGTGGATCCCGGGCAGCGACCGGGCATGGTCGATGATGGCGTGGACCATGGCTTTGCCGGCGCCGCTGCGCTGGACGGCCGGGTCCACCACGAGCATCCGGAATTCCAGCTCGTCGCTCCGGGCGATGTCGGCATAGGGTTCGCCGGCAACGGCCAGGGTCACGGAGCCGACGACGCTGCCCGCGCGTTCGGCCACCCAGATCGTGGCCGATGCGGCGCGCCGGGCCACGTCCTGGATTTGCCGCATGTACGGGTGGTCGGCGCTCGCAAAGTAGCCCGCGGCCAGGTAGGCGTCCCGGGTGATGCGCGCGATGGCGTCGAAGTCGGCCGGAGTGGCAGGGCGAATGATGATCTGGGGATGCACCTGTCCATGCTACGGGCGGTCGCCCCGGATGGGCCGCGGAACAGCGTCTTCCGTGACTGAACTATCAGACCGGCGCCGTGGCCGGCGTCAGAGCGGGAACTTGCCCGAGAGTTCCAGCGTCCCGGCGCAGGTCCAGGCCGAGAGGCGTTCGTCGTCGGAGGGGCCGCCGGCCAGCGGGCTGGTGAGCCGCGGGCGGCGCACCCAGCAGCCGGCCTCTTCGGCGATCAGGGCGCCGGCAGCGAAGTCGTGCTCGTTCAGGCCGCGTTCACCGTAGGCGTCGTGGGTGCCGTCCGCCACGAGGCAGAGGTCCAGGGCCGCGGAGCCGAGCCGGCGGACGTCGGCGAAGCCGTTCATGATGCCGGCCAGCCCGGCGGCCTGTTCGGCCCGGACGGCCGGGTCGTAGCTGAAGCCGGTGGCCAGGATCTGCCCGGTGCGCCCGGGGGCCGGGCCGGACAGCGGCGTCACCCGGCCCGCTTCCTCGAGCCAGGCCCCCTGGCCGCGGAGCGCGTAGTACCTCCGGCCCAGGGCCGGGGCGTGCACGACGCCGGCCAGCCAGACGCCGTCGGGGTCCGCCACGGCCACCGACGTGCCGTAGTAGACGATGTTGCGGATGAAGTTGGTGGTCCCGTCGAGCGGATCGATGGACCAGCGGTAGCCGCTGGGCCTGGCCGGCAGGACGGTGCCGCCTTCCTCGCCGGTGATGGTGTCGAACGGCCTCGCCGCGGTGATCACGTCCCGCACGGCGGTTTCCGCTGCGAGGTCGAAGGCGGTGACCCAGTCCCCGGAGTCGCCCTTGTTGCTGACGTCCAGTTCGGCCGCGTTCCGGCCGGCCAGGACCGCGGCCCCGGCTGCTGCGGCCCGCTGCGCAAGGTCCAGCAGCTCGGCCGGGAGTCCGGCGGTCCGGTCAGGGGTGCCCGCCGTCATCCGGTCACCACTTCCTGGTGGTCTTCCTCGGCATCGTCACGGGCGCCGTCACCGGCGTCGACCTTCCCGGCCTCCGCGGAAGCGCCCTCAGCGCCGGCCGCCGCGGCCGCCGCGGCCGGGGCCAACACGCCGTCGGCGGGGCCGTTGGCCAGCAAGGCGCGGAAGCCGTCCTCATCCAGGACCGGCACGCCGAGCTGTTCGGCCTTGTCCAGCTTGGTGCCGGCGTTCTCGCCGGCCACAACATAGTCGGTCTTCTTCGAGACCGAGCCCGACGCCTTGCCGCCGCGGACCAGGACCGCCTCCTTCGCCTCGTCCCGGCTGAAGCCCTCCAGGCTGCCGGTCACCACGATGGTCAGTCCTTCCAGGGTCCGGGGCATGGACTCGTCGCGGTCGTCCTTCATCCGCACGCCGTCCGCCGCCCAGCTGTCCACGATCTCACGGTGCCAGTCCTCGGTGAACCACTCGGTCAGGGCGACCGCGATCACCGGCCCGACGCCGTCGACGTGCGCGAGCTCCTCCTCGGACGCCTGCCGGATCGCGTCCATGCTGCCGAACGCCGTCGCGAGGGCCCGGGAGGCCCGCGGGCCGACGTGCCGGATCGACAGCGCCACCAGGACCCGCCAGAGCGGCTGGGTTTTGGCCTTTTCGAGCTCGCGGAACAGCTTCTCCGTGGTGGCGGTGGGCCTGGACGGTGTCTTGGCGGTGCCCTTGCTGTAGAAGTACGGCACCAGTTCGTACTCGCCGGTGGCCACGCCCTTGGACCGCTTTTCCCGCCGGATCCGCACGTCGGCGAGGTCGTCGGGCGTGAGCCGGAACAGGTTCGCCTCCGTGGTCAGCGGCGCGGTGTCCGGCTCGGCCGGCTGGGTCAGCGCGATCGCGGCTTCCCAGCCGAGGGCCTCGATGTCGAAGGCGCCGCGGCCGGCGAGGTGGAACACCCGTTCGCGCAGCTGCGCCGGGCAGGACCGGGAGTTGGGGCAGCGGATATCCACGTCCCCCTCCTTGGCCGGCGCCAGCGGGGTGCCACAGGCAGGGCATTCGGTGGGCATCACGAAGTCGCGGACCGGCGGGTCCTGCTGCTCGCGGAGGGCCAGGACCGGCCCGACGATTTCGGGAATGACGTCCCCGGCCTTGCGCAGCACTACGATGTCGCCGATTTTGACGCCCTTGGCCTTGACGACCTCCTGGTTGTGCAGGGTGGCCATCTCAACGGTGGAGCCCGCGACCTTGACCGGTTCCATCACGCCGTACGGGGTGACCCTGCCGGTGCGGCCGACGTTGACCGCGATGTCCAGCAGTTTGGTGTGGACTTCCTCGGGCGGGTATTTGTACGCGACGGCCCAGCGCGGAACCCTGGAGGTGTAGCCGAGCGCGCGCTGGGTGGCGAAGTCGTCGACCTTGACGACGATGCCGTCGATTTCGTGGCTGAGGCTGTGGCGTTTGTCGCCGTAGCGGGTGATGAATTCCAGCACGTCCTTGAGCCCGGGGAGGACCTCGAAGTACGGGCTGGTGGGCAGCCCCCACTCGGCGAGCTGCCGGTAGGTATCCGACTGGCTGACCGTGTCGAGTCCTTCGCGGGCGCCGATGCCGTGCACGTACATCCGCAGCGGGCGCTTGGCGGTTTCCGCCGGGTCCTTCTGGCGCAGCGAGCCGGCGGCGGCGTTGCGGGGGTTGGCCAGCGGCGCCTTGCCGGCCTCGATCAGGGCCTCATTGAATTCGGCGAAGGCCTTGGACGGGATGAACACCTCGCCGCGGACTTCCATCTCCGCCGGGAAGCCGGCCCCGCTGAGCTGCTGCGGGATCTCCTTGATGGTGAGGACGTTGTGGGTGATGTCCTCCCCCGTGGTGCCGTCGCCGCGGGTGGCGGCCCGGATCAGCACACCGTCGCGGTAGAGCAGGTTGACCGCAAGCCCGTCGATCTTGAGTTCGGTGAGCCAGGCCGGCGTCCCGTTGCCGAGTTTGGCGATGTTGGCTTCGGCCTTGGCGATCCAGGCCTCCAGTTCCTCAAGGGAAAAAACGTCCTCCAGGCTGTACATCCGCTGCAGATGTTCGACGGCGGCGAACGCGGCGGACACTTCGCCGCCGACCTCCTGGGTCGGGGAATCGTTGGCCACCAGCTCCGGATGCATGGCCTCGATTGTTTCCAGCCGCCGGTAGAGTTCATCGAACTCGGCGTCGGAAATGATCGGGGCGTCCTCCTGGTAGTACGCAAAGCGGTGCTTGCGGACCTCCTCGACGAGGACCTCGTACTCTTCGCGCACGGCCCCGGAAGGGGTCTGTGCTTCGGCGTCTGCTGCAGTGTTCGCTGTGCTCACAGACCTATCCTGCCCTAGATCACCGACAATGTCCGGTCAGGATTCCCGACGGCGTCCGGGCCGGTTTCCCGGGCGGGGGCTGGGGCTCCGTGGCCCACAAACGGGCAGCGGCCGCCGCGGCACCGAATTCATCGGCTGCTGCGGCGGCCACCGGACCGTGACTTTCTGCTCGGAAATGGCGGACCTTTTACTCGTACATGGCAATGAAGCGGCCGACCACGCCGCCGGCGCGCAGCTTGTCGATCGCGCCAGGGATGTCCGCCTGCGTGATGAGGTTCATCGGCGGGTTCAGCTGGCCGGATTTCATCAGCTCATAGATCCCCTCAAGGTCTTCCCGGGTGCCGGATTTGGAGCCCTTGATGGTGAGCTGCTTGATGATCAGGGGGTAGGTGTTGATCGTGGACTCGAGCCGGCCCATGCCGACCTGCACGAGGGTGCCGAACTCGGCGAGCGTCTCGATGGCGGCGGAGGTGGTGGTGCCAAATCCGGCGTAGTCAACGATGAGGTCGAGGTCCTTGTCCTTGAACGCTTCGATGGAGTCGGCGACGCCCGCGAGGCCGATCTCGTCGGCGAGTTTCTGCGTCTCGGGATTCACCTCGGCGCCGTAGACCTCGGCCCCGGCCAGCACGGCCACCCGGGCGCCGATGTAGCCGAGCCCGCCCAGCCCGATCACCCCGACTTTCATGCCCGCCTTGGCGCCGCCGACGGTCATGATGGCGTGGTAGGAGGTCAGGCCGGCATCAGTCGCCATCGCGCCCAGCTCGAAGGAGACTCCGTCCGGAAGCCTGACGAGGTTGTCCGGGGTCGCCAGCAGCCTCGGGCCGAAGCCGCCGTCCCACTTGCCGTAGCCGATTGCGTCGCCGTCGCCCATCACCGGGGCCAGTCCCACCCGGTCGCCAACTTTCCACTGCTCCATGCCTTCGCCGACTTCGGTGATGACGCCGGCGTTCTCGTGCCCCATGGTGCGCGGGAGGTGGGGGAAGAGCGGCATCCAGCCGGCGTCGTCCAGTGCGGTCACGTCCGAGTGACACACTCCTGCGGCTTTGACCTCGACGACGACCTGTCCCGGACCCGCGTGCGGCTCTGCGACCTCATTGAGCTCCAGCGCTTTGTTCGTGCCGGTGAACTGCCATGCCTTCATGTGTCGACTCCTTGGATGAAGTTGGGGTGGGCTGCTCGCGCCGGCAGGGCTGCGGGACCCGTGCCGGACACGATACTGGCACTCTACGCCTCACTGCAGGCGTGTCCGGAGCACGGAGGAAACTCCCGGAGAACGGCCGCTTAACGGGCTATGGCCGTTGCAGCTCCCGAGTTCCGGGTGTTGCAACGGCCATGGCCCCCGGGTGTGCCCGGGCTTCGCTGGACTTGGCCTAGCGGGAAGCGTTTTCCTGCTCGGTGGCGTTGCGGCTGGCCTGCTTGCCGGCCTCCTGCAGCGCCTGGGAAACCTTCGCCAGCGCGGAAACGTGCTGGCCGTTCCACTCGCTGCGGAACTTCTCGGCGTCCGGGCCCTTCCAGTCGGTGCCCTCGAGCACCTTGGTCAGCAGCGACTTCTGCTTGTCGATCTCCGACGAACCTGCCTGCAGCTTCGTCCCAAGAGTCTTGAGCTGAGCAATGTCTGCACCCCAAATAGCCATGCGAAAATCTCCTTCAGTAAGTGAAACGGACCCGAGCCATGCCGGCGTCCCCCAAACGGCCCCCGGCTGTTCCCGGAAGTCCATTGCCTCGAACCTATCCTGCCCGCCGGAGGACTGTCGATGGGCACACCTGCCCATCCGGCCGTGTCGGTGTGTCAGCTCGCCGGCATCAGTTCAGGGCGCCGGGGTCCCGCCCTTGGCCACGGGCGGACGGTTCTGCCGCAAGCTCATGGCAGCGGCGAAGATGGCAGCGGCAGCGGCCGATGCCGCCATCGCGTACGCCATCGCCGTGTAGGTGCCAAGCCAGGCTGCCAGCAGGGGGCCGGCGGCCGGGGCGATGGCGGTGACCGCCGTCAGCGGGGCCGCGAAGACTCCCTGCAGGGTGCCCAGGTTCCGGGTTCCCCAGCGGTCACCTACGATCGTGGCCTGCAGCAGTGTCTGGCACCCGCGGACCGCTCCGGCGAGCATTCCCGCCGCCGTCAGCACCGGGACCGGGCCGGGCAGGGCCGCCAGTAAGAGGACGGCCGCGGCTGCCGTTCCGGTGATGACCGGTAGCCGGTAGCGGGGCGGGATGGCGCCGAACAGCAGCCGGCCGCCGACCTGTCCGGCGCCGACGAGACCGAGCCCGAGCGCAGCGGTGGCGTAGTCGGCCCCCTTCTCCACGAGCAAGGGAATGAAGTTCAGCGTCACGGTGTACAGGCCAAGACACAGGAGGACCATGAGCGCCTGCAGGCCGAGGAATTCCGGGCTTCGCCGGACGTTCCGCGCCGTCGCGTGGCGGGCTGCCGCCGGGCTGCCGGCGGCGGCGGGGGCCCAGCTCCGGTTGAGGTAGCGGGCGTGCAGCGGCACGGTAATGAGTCCCATGATCCCGGCGAGGATCAGGAAGGCCCCTCTCCAGCCGAACGCGGAGGTCAGGGCGGCGGTGACGGGGGCGAAGATGGTGGACGCGAACCCGGCGACGAGGGTGAGGACGGTCAGGGGACGGACGCGGTCGGGTCCGTACCAGCGGCTGATGACCGTGAAGGCGGGCTGGTACAGCACGGCGGCCTGCGCGGTGCCAGCCAGCAGCCAGGCCGCAAAGAACACGGGCAGGTTCGGTGCCAGCGCCACCAGGACCAGGGCCAGGACTCCGACGAGGGATCCGCTGATCATCAGCGTGCGCGGCCCGGCCCGGTCGAGGATCCTGCCGACGGCGATCCCGGCCGCTGCGGAGACCAGCAGGCCTGCGGAGAAGGCCCCCGTCACGAGGGCGGGATCCCAGCCGGTGTCCGCGCTGATGGGGTGGACCGCCGCGATCAAGGCATAGTAGAGCGCGCCCCACCCGGTGGTCTGGGTGATGCACAGCGCGGCGAGGCCGCCACGCGGTGCACCCTCCGCGGCGAGGATCCGGGTGGGGGCGGCTGCGGGCACGGTCAGTTCCCGGTGAGCTCCGCATACAGCTTCTGGACCCGGGCCTTGATGTCATCCCGGACCAGGCGCATGCGTTCCATCCCTTCAATGCCGCGCTCGGAGGGCTCGTCCGTGTCCCAGACTTCGAGCCGTTTGCCTTTCGGTGCTTCCACTTTTGCCTCGTTGCCCAGGACGATGACGACGTCGGCCGCGTTCAGTACGTCGTCGGTGACGGGTTTGGGGTGTTCGCCGGTGATGTCGATGCCAAGTTCCGCCAGCGAGTCCACGGACTGGGGGTTCAGCGATGTACCAGGCTTGGTCCCGGCGGAGTGCACCGTGACGGTTCCGTGTGCGAGCTGGTTCATCAGTCCGGCGGCGAGCTGGGACTTCCCGCCGTTCTTGCTGCAGATGAACAGGACGCTGGGGGTTTTCGTGGTCTCGGTCATGCGTTTGATTCTTCCTTGTTTGAGCCGGGGGTGGTGAGCAGTGATGCTGCCAGCGCCCTGACCCGGTCGTGGAGCTCATCGCGGATGATCCGCACGGCCGCAACGGGCAGCCCGGCCGGGTCCGCAAGCTCCCAGTCCTCGTAGCGTTTGCCGGGGTAGATCGGGCAGAAGTCGCCGCAGCCCATCGTGATCACGACGTCGGCGGCGCGCACTACGTCGTCGGTGAGCGGCTTGGGGTAGTCCTTGGTCAGGTCCAGGCCCATTTCGGACATCGCCTCGACGACGGCGGGGTCCAGTTCGGCGGCCGGCAGGGAACCGGCGGAGCGGACGCGGATCCGGCCCTTGGCCTCGACGGTGAGCAGGGCTGCGGCCATCTGGGACCGTCCCGCGTTCTGCACGCAGACGAACAGCACTTCGGGGACTTCGGAGGCGACGGCGCCCTTGGATTTGGCCAGGGCGTTGAGCCGGTCGTTGGCGAAGTGTTCGGTGGTGGATGGCAGGTAGGTTTTGATCTTCGCGGTCCGGGCCAGGGCGGTGTAGGACTCGAAGACGTAGCGTTCGACCGTCTCCGCGGCGAACACGCCGGCGAAGCGTTCGGCCAGGCGGGCGCTGATCCGGTGCAGGAGTTCGGTGTTGTCCTGCAGGCCCAGACTGTATTCAGGGTGGTCGGTCATGTCAGCACTCCAGTGTGGTCGGTGGACGAAAGCAGGAGGTAGCAGATCAGTTCCCGCCGGAGCGGCCGTGGGCCAGCCCGGTGGGGAACCCGACGAGGACCGGTTCGGGCGCTCCGCAGCAGCCGCCGGAGGTTTCGGCGACAATTCCTGCCGGTACGGCGGCGGGGACGTCGCAGCTGGTGCCGATGTCCGAGGAGCAGACGCCGGTTTCGGGGAGTTCGAGCTGGACCGCGTCGGCCGCTTCCTGGTCACCGGCCAGGGCGGCGGCGACGGAGCGGACCTGTTCGTAGCCGGTGGCGAGCAGGAACGTGGGGGCACGGCCGTAGGACTTCATGCCGACGATGTAGAAGTCCTGCTCCGGGTGGGCCAGCATCCTGGCGCCGTGCGGTTCGACGGTGCCGCAGGAGTGGAATTCGGGGTCGATCAGCGGGCCGAGCTCCCGCGGGGCCTCGACGCCGGGGGCCAGTTCCAGCCGGAGTTCCCGGAGGATGTCCAGGTCGGGGCGGAAGCCGGTGGCCGGAACGATCACGTCCGCTTCGAGGGTGCGGCCGTCGGTGGAGGTCAGGGTGACGGCGCCGCCGGCCGCAGCGAGGGCGGCGATTCCGAACCCGGTGTGCAGCTCCACGGCGCCGGATTCGACGAGGCGACGGAGCCGGCTGCCGAGCTGGCCGCGCGCGGCGAGGCCATCGGCGTCGCCGCCGCCGTAGACCTTGGCGGCGGATGCGCCGCGGATCGCCCAGAGGATCCTGGTTCCGGGTGCCTGGGTTGCGAGTTCGGCGAGGTTGATCAGGGTGTTGGCGGCGGAGTGGCCGGCGCCGACGACGAGCGCCGTGCGGCCCTCGAAGCGGTCGCGGTCCCGGCCCAGGACGTCCGGCAGTGGCGAGGAGATCCTGCCGGCGGCGGCGGCTTCGCCGAGGGCGGGCAGGCCGGAGGTTCCGAGCGGGTTGCGGGTGGACCAGGTGCCGGATGCGTCGATGACACCGGCGGCCTGGTAGTCGCTGACTTCGCCGTCGGCGTGTTCGACCCGGACCACAAAGGGTGTGCTGTCGCGGTCGCGGCTGTGGGTCTTGTCCATGCCCAGCCGGGTCACGGCGACGACGCGGGCGCCGGTGTGCAGGCGGGATGCGATCGCGGGGAGGGCGGCGAGCGGGGTGAGGTAGCCGTCGATGAGTTCGCCGCCGGTGGGCAGCGCCGTCGGCTCCGGTGATTCCCAGCCGGTGGCGGCGAGCAGGCGGACCGCGGCGGCGTCGGTGTTGTACTGCCACGGGGAAAAGAGCCGGATGTGGCGCCACTGTTCGATGGCGGCGCCCGCCGTCGGGCCGGCCTCGAGAATCAGGGGTTCGATGCCGCGTTCGAGCAGGTGCGCTGCCGCGGCGAGGCCGACGGGCCCGGCGCCGATGACAACTACGGGAAGGATTGTGTTTACAGCCATGGGTTCCTCTGTTTCATCCGGCAGGGTGGTGGTTCATTGGCAGGGGCCTGCCGGTCCTTTGCGGGACCGGCAGGCGGCGCAGGAGTTGCTCAGCAGCAGTCAAGGTCGTTGTCGCAGCAGTCCTGGCTGGCGTCGGTGCAGGTCGAATCGGTGCAGCAGTCGGTATCCATCAGCTCACCTCCTCCCGTCAGCATGGGTCAGGCGTGGGTGGGTTCCTCGACAAGGGCCGTGGCGATGCTGTCGGCGTCGTCGAGTGCGGCGAGGTAGCGTTCGGCGTCCAGGGCGGCGGCGCAGCCGGTGCCTGCGGCGGTGATGGCCTGGCGGTAGCGGTGGTCCACGGCGTCGCCGCAGGCGAAGACACCGGAGAGGCTGGTGACCGTGGTGGGCGAGTCGACCTTGATGTAGCCCTCGGCGTCGAGGTCAACCTGGCCGTGCAGCAGTTCGGTGCGCGGCACGTGGCCGATCGCGACGAAGATGCCGGTGGCGCCGTGTTCCCGGGTTTCGCCGGTACGGGTGTCGGTCAGCGTGACGCCGGTGACCTTGGCATCACCGTGGATGGCTGTCACGGCCGAGTTCCACGCGAAGCTGATCTTGGGGTTGTCCTTGGCGCGCTGGGCCATGATCCGGGAGGCGCGGAGCTCGCCCTTGCGGACCACAACGGTGACGGTTTTCCCGAAGCGGGTCAGGAAGGTTGCTTCCTCCATGGCCGAATCGCCGCCGCCGACGACGATGATGTCCTGGTCGCGGAAGAAGAAGCCGTCGCAGGTCGCACACCAGGAGAGGCCGTGGCCGCTGAACTTCTTCTCCTCGGGCAGGCCGAGTTCCTTGTAGGCGGAGCCGGTGGCGAGGATGACCGCCGGTGCTTCGTGCGTCTCCCCGGCGGCCGTGACGATGCGCTTGAGGTGGCTGGTCAGCGTCACTTCCGTGACGTCGTCGAACACCACCCGGGCGCCGAATTTCTCGGCCTGCTGCTGGAGCCCGTCCATCAGCTCGGGGCCCTGGACGCCGGCGGGGAAGCCGGGGAAGTTTTCCACCTCGGTGGTGTTCATCAGGGCACCTCCGGCGGTGACGGCTCCGGCGAGAACGAGCGGCTTCAGGCCGGCCCGGGCGGCGTAGATTGCGGCGGTGTAGCCGGCGGGGCCGGACCCGATGATGATCAGCTGTTCAGTCATGGTCGTGCTCCTACTTGGCGGCGGGGATGAGGGAGGCGATCAGGTCCTCGATGCGTGCCTTGATGTCGTCGCGGATCGGGCGGACGGACTCGACTCCCTGGCCGGCCGGGTCCTCGAGTTCCCAGTCCTCGTAGCGCTTGCCCGGGAAGATCGGGCAGGTGTCACCGCAGCCCATGGTGATCACGACGTCGGATTCCTTCACGGCCTCGGTGGTCAGGACCTTGGGAATCTCGGCGGACATGTCGATGCCGACTTCGGCCATGGCCTCGACGGCGGCCGGGTTGACTTTGTCGGCGGGCTGGGAGCCGGCGGAGCGGACTTCGATGGCGCCCCCGGACAGGGAGGTGAGGAAGGCGGCGGCCATCTGGGAGCGGCCGGCGTTGTGGACGCAGACGAACAGAACGGAAGGCTTCTTGGCGGTTTCGGTGCTCAAGGGGTTCTCCTGGAATCGGTTAGGTGTTGGGTGGTCTGGCTGGGGTCGTCGTGCCCGCTCCGCACCGCTCAATGAAACATTGAAGATGGTCGATACAGAGAGTATCGGACAATGGATTGATGGTTGTCAATATTGGGGGGCCGGCGGGTTCAGGCGGCGAGAATGCGCGGTGCGAGGTCGTTGATGCGGTGGGCAATGTCGGCGAAGGCGTGCTCGAAGGCCTCCTCGGTGCCCAGCCGCAGCGGATCCGGCACCGACCAGTGCACTCCGCCCAGTCCGGCGAGCTCCTCATGGGCGTTGTCGCACACCGTCACCATCAGATCCCCCGCCACCGCCACGGGGTCCAGCTGGCGGGGAGGAAGGTCGGCCAGGTCCAGGCCGTGACGGCGGGCGACGTCGATGGTCCCCCGGGCAATCCGGTCAGCGGGATGCGTTCCCGCCGACCCCGACGGGATGTCGCTGACCTGCTGCCAGAGTGCGGCGGCCAGCTGCGAGCGTGCACTGTTTCGCGTGCAGACAAACAGGACGCGGCGGGCCCCGCGGCCAGCCCCTGGCACCAACCCGCCCAGGGCGCCGGCAGCAAGCCGGAGGTAGCTCCGGCGCCTGTCGGCCTCGGAGCGGTGGCGGGTTGCCAGCCCGGCCTCTTCCAGGACGCGCAAGTGGTGGGACAGCAGATTGGACGGCATCCCCAGCTCTGCCTGCAGCTCCGTCGGGGAGAAATCACCCAGGGTGAGCAGGTCAACGATGCGCAGGCGCCCAGGATCGGCGAGCGCCGCGTGCCTGGCCACCCGCGCCTGAAAGCCGTCCATTGTCTCAATAGTCATTGGTTCAATTTTGACTGAGTCAATCCTTTCAGTCAAGCTGTTTCCATGACTTCCAACCAGCCGCCGCTCTGGCGCCGTGCCGTCGCAGAACTACTCGGCACCAGTTTGCTCGTGACCATCGTCGTCGGCTCCGGGATCGCCGCGCAGCAGCTCTCCCCCGGTGACACGGGCCTGCAGCTCCTGCAGAACAGCACCGCCACGGTGCTGGGCCTGACGGTTCTGATCCTGGTGCTCGGGCCGGTGAGCGGCGCGCATTTCAACCCTGCGGTTTCCCTCGCCGACTGGATCCTGGGCCGACGCGGCGGCACCGGCCTGACCCTGCCGGAGCTTGGCACCTATGTTGTTGCCCAGACCGTCGGCGCGGTCGGCGGCAGCGTGCTCGCGAACGCCATGTTTGAGGTGGGCACCTCCATCTCCGCCAAGGATCGTGCCACCCCGGGCCATCTGCTCGGTGAGGTTGTCGCGACCGCCGGGCTCGTCCTGCTGATTTTCGCCCTGGCCGCCACCTCCCGCGGCGCCCTCGCCGCGCCGGCGGTGGGCGCCTACATCGGCGCCGCGTACTGGTTCACGTCCTCGACGTCGTTCGCGAACCCGGCCGTGACGGTCGGCCGGATGTTCAGCGACACCTTCGCCGGCATCGCACCGGCATCGGTTCCCGGCTTCGTAATGGCGCAACTGGTCGGCGCTGCGGTAGGCCTTGGCCTCCTCCTCGTCCTGTTCCCCGCAGCGGCCCGCACCGCGGACGACGTCGTCCTCCCGCACAGGTCCGAACCGGCCGGCCGCTAACCACCGGTCCCCCGGGGCTGCGGGCCAGTGCCACGCCACGCCACGTACACATTGATGAATGTCAATGTGGGGGCATAATAGGTACATGAACTTGCTGCCCACCCTTGAGCCGGTCACGGATGAATCCTGCTGCGCCCCCGCGGGAGTGCCCGTCCTGGGCGCTGAGGAGGCGAAGCAGAAGGCCCTCGTCTTTAAGGCGCTGGCCGATCCCAACCGGCTGCGGCTGATCTCCATCGTCAAGGGCGCCGACGCCGGGGAGGCCTGCGTCTGCGACCTCACCGAGCCGCTGGAGCTGGGGCAGCCGACCGTGTCGCATCACCTCAAGATCCTGGTCGACGCCGGCCTGCTGCACCGGGAAAAGCGCGGCACGTGGGCGTACTACTCCCTCGTCCCCGGCGCCATCGAGCAGACGGCCGGCCTCCTGGCCTCCCTGTAAGCCACAGTTTTGTAAGCCACAGACCTGTAAGCCACAGTTCGTCCCCGGCATCACAGGACCGCAACCACGGAGGACACCATGCCCACCGAAACTCCCGCCACCGAGGACCGGCTGCGTGCCATGCTGGAAAACGTCCTGGCCGCAACCGCCAACACACGGCAGGCGATGGACGCTCCGGGTGACGAGAACTGGGTGCAGGACGGCGAGTCCGATGCCGAATACCTGCGGGCGATCCAACGGGACACGATCGCCAAGCTGGACGCCACCGCCCGGGACATCGAAGCTTTGCTGGCTGAGCGCCCGGACAGCTAAACCGGCCGCGCCGGAGCCCCCGCCGCAAAAGCGCCGGGGGGCCGGTCCATGTCAGGCAGCTCGGTCCACGTCAGGCCGGCAGGGAGCTGAGGGCGGTCAGGGCCGACAGTTTCTCTTCACCGGTGGGCTCTTCGGGCAGCAACGGAATCAAAGCGACCCGGTCCGTCAGCGTGTGCACCTTGGTGATCTGTTCGATTTCGCCCGCGGCGCGGGCCCGCAGGAACGGTGTCCGCGGGTGCGCGGCGGCGATCGAGTTGTTGATGACCCAGGCCCAGGGGTAAATCCCTGCCCTTTCCAGGTCATCCTGCAAACCGTCGGCCTCGAGCACCGGTGTCGTTTCGGCAAGCGTAACGAGGACAACCTTGGTCTGCGCCGGATCCTGAAGCCGCATCAGGGGCGTCACGATCCCCATGGTGTCGCCGACCTGGCGGGAGATCTCCCGGTGGTAGGAACCGGTGGCGTCCAGGAGCAGCAGCGTGTGGCCGGTCGGTGCCGTGTCCATCACGACGAAGTGCCGGCGGGATTCCTGGACCACCCGGGAAAACTGCCGGAACACAGCCACCTCGTCCGTGCACGGGGACAGCAGGTCCTCGGCGAGGGCCGCACGTCCCGCATCGTCCAGATTCCGGCCCTTGGTCTCCATGACATGGCGCCGGTATTCCTCAATGGCGGCTTCCGGGTCAATGCGGGAAACAGTCAGGCCGGGGATGGCCGTATTCAGTGTTTCGGTGAGGTGCGCGGCCGGATCAGTGGTGGTGAGGTGGACCGCATGCCCGCGCTTGGCGAGGGCGACCGCGATGGCGGCGGCGACGGTGGTCTTCCCGACCCCGCCCTTGCCCATGCACATGACGAGGCCGTGACCGTCGAGCTCCACTTCGTTCACCAGGGCAGCCAGCGGGGCGTCGGCAACCTCGGGGACCAGCGCGTCGTCGGTGATACCGGCGCCGGACGTGGCCGAGAACAGGGACTCAAGGGCCGGAATGCCGACCATGTTGCCCGGCTTCAGCTCCAGGACATCGCGGGGCAGGCCCGCGACGGCGTCGGGAATGGCAGCGATGGCCGCGGCCTCCCTGGCGCGCAGGGCCTGCGCCAGCTCCTCCTCACCCGCGGCTTCCGGCAGGACGCCGTTGACGACGACGAAACCGCCGCCGATGCCGATCTGGTTGAGTTCAAAATAGGTCCGCTCGATCTCGCTCAGTGACGAGGTCTGCGCCCGGCTGACCAGGACAAGCCGGGTCCTTTCCGGGTCGGTGAGGGCCTGGACGGCCTGGGCGTACACCTGTTTGTGCTTCTCGAGTCCCGACATCGGGCCCAGGCAGGACGGATCGCCCTTGCCGGCCGCCAGGAAATCGGTCCACGAGCCAGGCAGCTGCAGCAGGCGGATGGTATGGCCCGTCGGGGCGGTATCGAAGACCACGTGGTCATACTCCCGGTAGGAGCTGTCGTCGGTGAGCAGGTTGGTGAACTCGTCGAAGGAGGCGATCTCCGTGGTGCAGGATCCTGAGAGGCTCTCGGCGATGCCGGCCAGTTCAGCCTCGGGCAGGAGTCCGCGGACCGGTCCGATGATCCGCTCCCGGTAGGCCTCGGCTGCCTGCTCGGGGTCTATCTCCAGCGCAAAGAGCCCCGGAACATCCTCGATGGGGGTGATGGTGTTGCCGATGGTCAGGCCGAAGACCTGCCCGACGTTGGAGGCGGGATCGGTGCTCACCAGCAGGACGCGTTTACCGGCCTTCGCCAGGCTGAGCGCCGTCGCGCACGCCACGGAGGTCTTGCCCACACCGCCCTTGCCGGTGAAGAAGAGGAACCTGGGTGCGTTGTGAAGAAATTTCACCCCGTGACCTAGCAGCAGCTCGTTGAGCCGCCACAGCAGCCGCCGGACTTTTCGCTCAGGCCAAGTTCCGGGCGGGAGTGCGGCTCCACGCGGGCGTCATCGAGTCCGGCGTACCCCAGCAGCTGTCCCCGGCTCGGGTAGGTGCCGGTGGCGACCGTGACGCCGTCGACGATGGTCAGCGGAAGGCCCTTTGAGCCGACCAGGTGCATGAACCCGCGCACCGTCTTATCCTCGGCGAAGGCGGTCGGTTCGCTGGCGAGGTTGTGGCGGGCAATGTTGGCACCGAGGCCCTGGAGATGACGCACGTCCGCGGTCACGTCCACCAGGGACTGGTCCACATCGGGGCCACAGACACCGGTGTCACAGCAGAGAGCGGATTCGTAGATGCGGATGGCAGGCATGTGGTTCTCCTTGGCATTCGTGGACAGCGGTCCCTTCAGTGTATCGATAATTATCGATGGACTGAAGTGGCGCCGGGAGTGACGTTGGCGACCCGCTTTCGTTTAGTTCCGCTTCCGCTGCGTTTCGGGCCCTTAGTTCCGCTTCTCGGGAGGCAGCGCGACCTGGATCTTGCGGACCTTGCCGCGGCCCACGATGTAGCCGCGGCCCGGGATGAAGTCGGTGCCGATCCGGCCCAGCGAGGTGCTGAGCAGGCTGTCGCCGTCGATGTCGCCGGGGTTGAGCAGCAGGCCGCGGCGGCCGGATTTGAACGGCTGCGCGAGCGACCAGGCCGAGGACCAGGTGGACGTCTCGGATTCGCCCACCACCCACTGTTCGGCCTTGATCGATGCGGTAACCAGACGCTCGATTCCGGCTTCCGCACCGGTGTCGGTGAATTCGGTCAGGCCCTCGATGAAGATGGCGAGCTTGCCCGGCGTGCCGGTGGAGTAGTCCACCAGCTCATCGATGGTTTCCTCGACGTTGTCGGCGCCGACCACGGAGCGGTCCCAGAGCTTCAGGGCCGCCGCGGTGGAGCGCCGGGAACCGATGTACACCAGTTCGACGCCGGGGTTGGACCGGCGCAGCGCGTAGGCCAGGGTCACCAGGGCCACGGTGCGGCCGGAGCCCGGCGGACCGGCGAGCAGCAGCGGGCCCTTGGCCAGGATTTCGGCCGGCTGGAGGGTCTCATCGTCGACGCCGATCACCGGGAGGTCCGGGCTGCCGGCGGGCAGGATGTCGAGGTCGATCTGATCCGGCAGCCGTTCGATCTGCGGGGCCGGTTCGACGCCCTGGCGCAGCATGGCCTCGCTGAGCTTGTGCACTTCGCGGGCCTGCACGGCGAGGTTGGAGTTGCCGCCGAGGACCGCGAGCTGGACCTCGAGGTTGCCCAGCAGGCCGCGGCCCGGAGGCGAGGCCGCCCCCAGGACGTCCTTGGGCACATCCATGGACAGATAGTCGTCCTCGGAGGAGAGCCGCAGCACGAGCCTGCGCTGGATCGAGGCGAGCAGCGACGCGGGCACCGAGTTGGGCCGGTCCCCGCTGACCACGAGGTGGATGCCCAGCGGACGGCCGTCCGTGGCGAGCTGCAGGAAGATGTCCCAGAGCGCCGAGAGCTTGCTGTATTCGTACGCCTCGCGGAAGGCTGACATGCCGTCCACCAGCACAAAGATCCGCTTTTCCTCGGGCAGGTTCGCCAGTTTCCGGTATTCCACGATGGTCGACGCGCGGACTTCGGAGTAGCGGGCGGACCGGTCGTCGGCGAGTTCCCGGAGCCAGCGCAGCAGCCGGCCGACGCGTTCGACGTCGTCGCCGTTGATGATCTCGCCGACGTGCGGGAGTTCGTCGAGCATTTTGAGCCCCGAGGAGCCGCAGTCGATGCCGTACACGTGGACCGGCCCGCCGCGGGGGGTGACCGCCGCGGCGATCGCGATGCCACGCAGGGCCGCGGACTTGCCGGAGCCGCCGGTACCGTAGATGGCCATGTTGCCGTCCCGGTCCGGCTCGTAGAACACTGTGGGCTGGTCCTGGTGGGCCGGGTTGTCCGCGACGCCCAGGAGCAGCCGCTCGTCGGTGCGGGGGTTCGGCAGCAGGGAAAAGTCGTAGCTCGTCGCGAGCTCATCGAGCCAGGGTTTGCGCGGCGGTTCGAGCGAAAGCACGTCGGCGGCCCGGATGATGTTGGCCGTCATCCGGGAGATGTCGTTGGGACCGGCTGCGTCCTCCTGGACCGGGACCTCCGGGGCCGGCGCGGCCCAGGCGGGGCCGGAGCCGAAGGCCATCTCGACGATCTCGATCTGCGGGCGCTGCGGCTTTTCCGTGGTCCAGCCGCCGGCGTAGCCGGTCTGGAAGCCCTGGATCCTGCCGGGGCCGGTCTTGGCCGCGCCGCGGCCGGGGATCGAGGGGTCAAAATAGGCCGCCGTCGGCACGCCGAGGATATCGATGGCGTCGTCCTCGTCGGCCATCCGCAGCGCCACCCGCAGGTTGGTGTTGGCGCGCAGGCTTTCCTTGATCACGCCGGCCGGTCGCTGCGTGGCCAGGATCAGGTGCAGGCCGAGGGAACGTCCGCGGGCGGCGACGTCCACTACGCCGTCGACGAACTCCGGAACCTCGGTGGCGAGGGCGGCGAACTCGTCCACGATGATGATCAGGTAGGGCGGCGCTTCCGGGTCAGCTTCGCGCTGGAGCTCCAGCAGGTCCTTGGCCTTCTTCCGGTTGAGCAGCCGTTCCCGGTAGTGCAGCTCGGCCCGCAGCGAGGTCAGCGCCCGGCGGACCAGGTGCTGGGAGAGGTCGGTGACCAGGCCCACGGTGTGCGGCAGGTGCAGGCAGTCCGCGAACGCGGCGCCGCCCTTGTAGTCCACAAACAGGAAGCTCACCCGGTCGGGGCTGTAGGCGGCGGCCATGCCCATCACCCAGGACTGCAGGAATTCGGACTTGCCGGCTCCGGTAGTGCCGCCGACAAGGGCGTGCGGGCCCTCGTTCTTCAGGTCCAGGTAGAGCGGTTCGATGCCCTTGGAGCCGACCAGGGCCCGCAGCGTGCCGTTGTCCTTGCGGTTGGGCACGGCGGAGGCGCGGACCGAGTTGTTCTCGGTCCAGCGTTCGGCCACGGCCGCCGGGCTGTCCAGGAAGTCCTTCCCGATCAGGGTGGCGTAGGAGACCGCGCGCGGCAGGTCGGAGTCGTCCTCCAGCGGCTTGCCGACGTCGATGACCGGTGAGAGCATCCGGGCGAGCTGCGCGGCGAGTCCGGCGTCGAGGCTTTCGCAGCTCACCGGGAACGTGTGCCGGCCGAGCCGGACCTGCCCGGTGGTGGTTCCGTGGTCGCCGTCGACGGCCATGAAGTCCCGGCACGCGGCCGGCAGCTGCTGGACCGAGGTGGCGACCCACATGACGTGGACCCCGGAGTCCGGGCCCCGTTCCAGGACCCGGGTGAGCCGGCCGCGGTCCACCGGTGCGTCGTCCTCGACGACGAGCAGCACGGTGGGCAGCAGCGGTCCGGGCAGCTCAGAGCTGAGCGGGTCGACGCCGGGCCGCAGGGCCGGACGCGGGGTCTGCGCGCCGGCTTCGCGCTGGTCAATCAGGTCCTCGAGCCGGGAGAGCAGGGCCGAGCCGCCGGCCGGGCCGGCGGCAAGGTGGTCGCCGCTGAGCGGGCTGTGGCCGGAGCCGACATGCGGGAGCCACTGCAGCCATTCCCAGCGTTCCTTCGACTGCGCCGAGGTGATGGCGGTCAGGACAACTTCCGCGGGCGAGTGCAGCCCGACAAGCTGCAGGACCATGCCGCGGGCCACGTCGTCGACGAGGCCGCGGGAGCCGGCGAGTCCGAAGGAGCCGGCTGAGCGCAGTTGCGAGACGATCGGCACGCCCTCGATGTCGCGGAACTGGGCCTGGCACTCCTGGATTTCGAGCATGAATTCGGCTTCGGTGTCGTTGCTGTTGGGCTCCTCGAGCTGGATCCGCGAGGGCGAGGTGCCCAGGCCGAAGCGCAGGCCCAGGAAGCCGGTGTGCTCGGGCCGGTGGGTCCAGAGCAGCGGGCCGAGCTTGTAGATCGAGTCGACGGTGTCGCTGACGGAGGGTGCTTCCTGCAGCCGGACCGAGCGTTCGACGTTCTGCAGCCGGGTGATGTCGGCGCGGAAGACGGCCATCGATTCGCGGAACTGCTTGAGCTGTTCCTTGCGTTCCCGCTTGGCCTGCAGCTTCTGGTCGACGTAGTGGCCGATGATGAACAGCGGCATCATCATCATGAAGATGACGGAGAGGACGTTCTGGGTGACGGCGAACAGGATGCCGCCCATCATCAGCGGCGCGAGCAGCATGATGTAGGGGAAGGCGTGGTGTTCCTGGCGTTTGGGACCGGCCGGGAGCATCCGTTTCTGCTGCTCGAAGCGCGGCACCACCCGGGGTGAGCGGTTGAAGTCGATCAGCGGGGAGGTCGGCGCGGAGCCGTGTCCGGTGCCGAGGGACACGACGGAGACGGTCGTGTCGCCCAGCGCCACGGTGTCCGAGGAGTTCAGCGTGGCGCGGGTGACCGGCAGGCCGTCCATCAACAGGCCGTTGGCCGAGTTGGTGTCGACGATCTCGACCGTTTCGCCCACCGTGATCCGGGCGTGCCGCTTGGAGGTGAGCGGGTCGGTGAGCCGGATGTCGACGTCGCGGTCCCGGCCGATATAGCTGGTACCGGAGGGCAGCGAGAATTCCCGTCCGACGTCGGGCCCGGACAGCACGCGCAGCGTTGCCGCCGCCGGCCCCCGGCTCGCTCCGGGGGTCGCGAACTGCTCGCTCAGCTGGGTCAGCGAGACGATGGAGCCCGGCCGCAGACCGGATTCCAGCAGGTTGTCCTTGCGGTCCAGGATACTGCCCTTCATGCCGCCGGCGGCGAAGGCTTCCTCGATGCTGAGGGACAGGTTCGACGGCGCCGCGGTCCCCCGCCGCGCCGGATCGGCCACCCAGAGCTGCGTGGCGATATCCGCCACGGTGGCGAGTCCATCCACCGTGACGGCGAGGTCTTTGGCGTCGGCCGGGTCACGGCGGAGCGTCAGTCGGATTCTCACGCTTCGTCGGCTCCGTTCAAGTCGCCGGCACTGGGCTGCGCGGTTTTGTGCTCCCCGAGCAGGTGCAGGTCGGCGGCGGTCACCAGGTGGGAGGTGACCGCGTGTTCCACCAGCCTCGCGCGGCGGTTGGTGGCGAGTTTGCCGCCGCCGCCGCGAAGGCCGGCGACGCCGACCTTATCCAGTTTGTCGCACACGTTGTCCAGCTTTCTGTTGAACCGGGTCAGGGCCCAGCCCAGGGTTCTGGCGGCGTCGGCCGAGGAAGGGATGGCGCTGAAGCCGGTTCCATCGCGGCGCAGCATGGGTTCGGCGAGGGCCACGATCAGGGCCTTCTGCGAGTCGGTGAAGATCACCGGGCCGATCGTGGTGTCCCCGCTGCTGTCCTCATCGCGGGATTCCTGCCGGAACGCGGGGGTCCGCAGGTGCACGGCGAACTCGTACGTGGTGGGACCGGCCGTGAAGATGACGTTGGTGAGGCTGAAGACGAGCGGAAGCCGGGCGCCCGGCGAGAGCCATGCCTGCATCCCGCCGGAGGCGTCGGCGATGGTCGCGGAGAGCATGCTGCCGACGTTGCTCAACCACCAGATGCCGTCGTAGCGGGCGATCTGCAGGAACTGCCGGTGCAGGTACGGGTTGTCGTCCACCTCGAGGTCGCCTTCGCGGCCGATGCTAAAGATGTCCTCGTCGGAGGGCTCATGCCACTCGCCGCAGAAATCTATTGCCAGATCCCCCATTGTCGTGCCTTTCTCCGAAGTCGTTGGTGGTGCTATCGGGTGACGCAGGCGATGGAGTCCGGGCCCAGCGGCGAGGAGGCCCCGTCGCTGCGCACGATCATGACCTGGATGCAGCTCGGCTCGGCCGGGTTGGCCGCGATTTCGGCCGCCGGTGCAGCGGCGGCCTGGTACTGCCCGCCGCCCTTGAGCGTGTGGACCCGCCACTTGTAGCTGTCGCCCGGTTTCGGCTGCGGATTGGTCCAGCTGAAGCTGACCTTCCCCGCCGCGCCGGGCGTGCCGGTCAGCCCGGTAACATCCGGGACGGTGCCGTTGTCCAGGGCGTCGGCGGGCGGTTTGCTGATCTGGTCTGTGGCCTTCGGCGCCGGCGCGGGCCGGGTAGTGCCCGCCACGATGCCTACGACGACGGCGGCCAGCACGACGGTGCCGCCGACGATGGAGAGCAGCAGGTTCCGGCGGCCGCGGTCGGCCGGCTGCTCCCCTGTGCCGTCGGCCCGGTCCGCCGCCGGCGTTGCCGCGCTGGAGCGGTTAACCGTGGCGGCAAGGTCATCCTCGGGTGCCGGGGTGCGGTAAGACGGCCGCGCGGTGCCGGCGGTGCCGGATCCGGGCGTGCCGAAACCCGGCAGTGCAGGGCGCTGGATGGTGGCGTTGTTGAAGGTGGTGGAATTGTCGGCCGTGAAGCCGGTGTCCGCGGTGAGGACGCGCGCCGGGAAGGTCGGGGCGTTGCCGGTGGCGTCCGGGTCGATCGCGGCGACGCTGCGGACACGGGTTTCCTCGAAGCCGTCGTCGGGGTGGTTTTCCTCGGCGCGGGGCTCTTCCAGGACCTCGAACGGCGTCACGGAGAGGTTCAGTTCGGCCTGGATCCGCTGCAGGGCCAGGGCGAACGCGTGGGCCGAGGAGTAGCGGGAGGAAGCGGCCTTGGCCATCGCCGTAGAGAGGGCCAGTTCGAGGGATTCCGGCACGTCGGCGCGGCCCAGCTTCGGTACCGGCAGGTTGGTGATGCGGGAGATCAGCTCCCGCTGGGAGTTGTCAGCCCCCGGCAGCACGAACGGGGACCGGCCGGCCAGCAGGGTGTACAGCGTGGCGCCCAGCGCCCAGACGTCCACCAGGACGCCGTCGACGTGGTTGCCGGTGAACTGTTCGGGCGGGGACCAGGGGATGGACATGCCGGCGTCCTCGTCCTGGTCGCCGGCGAGGGTTCCGGAGATGCCGAAGTCGGTCAGGGCCGGCCGGTTGTAGTCCGTGACGAGGATGTTGGCGGGTTTGATGTCCCGGTGCGCGATCCCGGCCCGGTGGGCGGTCTCGACGGCGGATGCCACCTGGATGCCGACGGCGAGGACCTCGTCCACGCTGAACCGCTGCCGCCGGTAGCGGACGTCCAGGCTGGGACGGGAGCAGTACTCCATGGCCAGGTAGGAATGCCCGGCGTCGGTGATCTCGGCTTCGAAGATCGTCACGATATAGGGGTGTGAGGACAGTTGTGCCATCAGGTTCGCTTCGGATTCGAAGCGGCGGCGGGCGCCTTCGGTTTTGAGGTCCGAGAGCAGCACCTTGACGGCCACCTTGCGGCGCGGCCGGTCCTGCTCGTAGAGGTAGACGTCGGAGAAGCCGCCGGAGCCGAGCAGGTTGATGTAGGTGAAGCCCGGAATGATCGGCGGCGGGGCTACGGGCCGTTTTGAGCTCACGGGATCTCCTCAAAGCGCAGCGAGATGCCGTCGCCGACTTCCGCGATATCGCCGTCGAGCAGGATGGCCATCTCGCCCTGCGCCAGCCGGCGCGGGGACTGGCCTTCACGGACCAGCACGGTGCCGTTGGTCGCCTTGAGGTCGCACAGCATCACGTGCCAGCCTTCGAGCCGGACCTCCACATGGGAGCGGGAGATGTCGCCGCTGGGGCTGGCCACCTGGACCAGCTTGGGCATCACGGCGCCCTGGACACGCGACACCGAGGGCTGGCGTCCCACGATCAGCGACTGGTCCAAATCGATCAGTTCCCCGGAGGACAGCCGCATCCGGCCCAGGCGGGGCCGCCGGACCTGGACGCCGTCGCCGGGCAGCGGCTCACCGCAGCGCCCGCACTGGGAATACGTGGACGGGTTGGCGTGTCCCTGCGGGCAGACCCGGGCCAGGACCAGAGGACCGGTGGCCGGTTCCCCGCCGCTGCGCCGGCCGCTGGGCGGCTGCGCGGCGGCGCCGGCGAGGTCGCTTTTCATAATCGTCTGGCCGTCGTGGTCCTCATCGGCGTCGGGCTGCGCCGCTGGCAGGGGCCGGGCAGGAGCCTGCGGGGCTGTTGCGTGCAAGGCAGGTGCCTGCGGGGCAACCCGCGGCAGTGGTGCGGCCGGCGTCGGCTGCTGCCTGGACGGCGGGGTCGACGACGGGCTGCCGCCGCCGGTGCGCCAGGGCACGGAGTCGATGAGTCCGGTAGGGATCGCGGGCGGCGCCGGAACGGGCGCGGCCTCGGCCGGTGAGGACTGGGGAGCCGTGGGCTCGAGGGCCGTGTGCCCGGGGCCGCAAAGCACTGGGCTGGCGGACTGTGGGCTGGCGGATTCGGCGTCGGGGTCGCCGAGGGCGCCCGCGGCAGGTCCTGCCGCCGGTTCGGCGTCGGGGTCGGCGTCGGGGTCTTCGCGGACGGCGGCGTCTTCGATGTTCCGCATCACCGTCTGCTCCCAGAGGTGGTCATAGCTGCCGGTGGGCTCCTGCTCGGCCGGCTCAGGTGCCGCGGGCGGCTGCGGCGCCGCCGGGTCCGGGTCAGCCCCTTCGGAGGCCTGTTCCGGTTCTTGTTCCGGTTCCGGTTCCCGGTCCGGTTCCGGTGCTTGCTCCGGTTCCGGTTCTTCCTGGAGAGTTCCGTTGAGCTCGGGATCCTCGCCGGGGAACTCCAGCACGGTCTCCGCGGAGGCGCCGTGGTCGCGAAGCTCGGCGGCGATGTCGGCTTCGGCGGCTGCCAGGACGTCGTCCTGGATTGCGGCCTGGGCCACGGATGCATCGTCGTCCGCCGCTGCCTCGGCTCCTGGCGTATCGTCGTCGTCCTTCGTCCCCGCCGCTTTCCCAGGTGCCGGGACAGCCACGAAAGCGGGCAAAGCCGGGGGGATTTTCGCTGCGGCTGAGCCGGTGAAGTCCATCCGCAGGCCGCGGAGCAGGACCACGCCGTCAGCCAGCGGGAGGTCCAGTCCTGCGCCGGCTGCGCCCGCGGCTTCCTCTCCCGCCACAGTCAGGCTGAAGCCGTTTGCCGTTGCGAAGCGTCTTTCCGTCCAGGTCGTCACATCGCGGCCGCTCAGTTCCACCGGTCCGGACGGAAGGTCCACGGTCAGGTCGATCTCGCCGCGCAGGAAGAACTGCACAGCCTTCCGGCTGTGCACGATCGCGAACCACGGCAATCGGGCCAGCGACCCGCCCGAGGCCGAGGTCACGGCGTCCAGCACCTCATGGACGTCGGGGCCGGTCCCGAGGAGTTCCCAGACGGATTCAACCAGGTCGGCCGCGCTGTCCGGGCGCAGCAGCACCACGGTTCCGGAGCGCACTACACCGAGCCAGCTGCCGGGCGTGTAGCGCGCAGCAGCGGCGGGGTTACTTGGCATCATGCGGATCCTTCAGCTCTGCGGCGGCCGGGTCGCCGTTGGGGGCGAGGTCCAGTGCGTCGGTGCGGGGCAGGGTGTCCTCGTCCTCCGCCGCAGCAGCGCTTCGCGGCGCTGTCAGGGCGACGCCGTCGTCGTTGCGGACATTGCTGGCGTCCAGCACGATGCACGTGACATTGTCCCGGCCGCCGCTGCGCAGGGCCGCCTGGATGAGTTCATCCACCGCCGCCTGCGGGTCCGTCTTGGAGCGGAGGATGTTGGCGATGCGGTTGTCGTCGAGTTCGCCGTTGAGCCCGTCGGAGCAGACCAGGATCCGGTCTCCTTCCTCGATGGGCAGCAGCCAGTAATCGGCCTCGGTCTCGTCACCGGTGCCGAGTGCACGGGTCACGACGTGCCGCCGGGGGTGCACGGCCGCCTCCGCCGGGCTGATCTGGCCGGCATCGACCAGTTCCTGGACCTCGGAGTGGTCGACGCTGACCTGGTTGAGTTTGCCCTGGCTCAGGCGGTAGGTCCGGGAGTCGCCGATGTTGACGACCAGCCAGTAGGGGACGCCCATCTGCTCCACCACCACAACGCCGGAGAGGGTGGTCCCGGCCCGGGAACCGGTGGCTTCACGGATGCTCTCATCTGCCAGCTGCAGGTATTCCTGCACGATGCCGGCCGTGGCGTCCCGCTCCCCGCTCGCCAGTTGCGGAATCCGGGCGAGGGTGCGGACGCAGATTCCGCTCGCGATTTCGCCGGCTTCATGCCCGCCCATGCCGTCCGCGACGGCGAAGACGGGGTCTGAGGCAATGAAGGAATCCTCGTTCATTTCGCGGCGCAGGCCACGGTCCGTGCCGTAGCCGCAACTCAGCCGCAGGCTGGAGGAAACGCTGCTTGAGGCAGCGCTGGAGTCACTGCTGGCAACGCCATCGGCAACATCACTGGATCCGGTGCGCGCGGCACCGCTGTCGTCAGCGTCCGAGGCGCCGCTGGGCGGCGTGCCGAGGGACGGCACCGGAGCGGTGTCGGAACCTGTTGAGGGTGGAACGGCGTCCGGCTGGGAATTCATGCCTGTCCTAGGTAGAAGGAGCGGTCACCGAAGTGCACGGTGGAACCTGGTCGGACGTGGGTGGGCTCCCCCGCCGTGAGGGCGGTACGGATCCCGTCCGGGGTGGTGACGGCGCTGCCGTTGGTGGAGTTGCGGTCCGTGACCCAGGCTCCGCCGTTTCCGGCGAGGAGGTGGAGGTGGGTTTTGGAAATGGACCGTCCGGGATCGGCCACCGGGATGAGCTGCCCCGGGTCTTCACCGGGGTACCCGGCGGGATTCCGGCCGATCAGCACCGTGCGGTCGAGTTCGATGTCGCGGCCGTCGTCCAGCCGGATCCGGAGCATCGCCACGGTGACCGGGGCATTCGTGTCGCCGCGGACCTGGGTGCGGTCAAGGTCGTCATCCGGGTGCAGGCCCCGCTGGAAGGCCGCCGTCGGGGCCGGCGGCGCGAACGACGCGGCGAAGGGAGCCGGCGGGAGCGCGGTGGGCTGTTCCGTCACCGCCGGCTGCTCCACAGCGTAAGGCTGGGGCAAGACGGCGGGCTGGCGCGAAACGGCGGGCTGCTGGACGGCGGCCGGGGCGGGCTGCGGTGATGCCGGCGGCTGCCACTGCGGAGCAGCGGGCCCGGCAGCGGCAGTTGCAGGGGCCGTGGCCGTGGCCGTGGCCGTGGCCGATGCTGCGGCCGCGGCCGCGGCACGTGCCAGCGGCGAGGCGACCTGCTGGACCGGCGGGAGGTCCAACGGCGCGAAACTGTAGGGGCCCTGGATGCCGCCCGTGGTGATCGGATTGCGTCCGGCCTTGACATCGAAGACGAGGGTCTTGGCGGCGGTGTCGTGCCAGCCGCGGAGCTGGCCGTTGCGGTCCCAGGCGCTGGAGAGCACCACGAGGACCGCCCAGACCGTGCCCAGGAACTGGAGCGGCCCAAGCACCAGCGGGGCGATGCCGAACCACTGGAAGATCACGAGCACGGCGGCGGCGATCACGGCGAGCAGCATTCCGGCGCCAGTGATGAGGCCGCGCAGGAAGACCGCTCCCCCGCCCGGGGCGTAGCCGTCGGCATCGGTGCTGCGGATGCCCATCAGACGGTTTCCGAGGGTGGCACCGGACCGGCCCTCCAGCATCGCCACCACCAGGGTATAGGCCAGGGTGAGGCCGGCGCCGATGCCGCCGAACAGCACCAGGGGCGCGGTGTTGTAGACGATATATCCCCCGCTTTGGGTGCGGGTGACACCGGCGAATCCGACGACCAGCAGGATGGTCAGGATGGTCACGGGCGGCAGCCAGTCCAACACCGCGGCTCCCAGCCGTTTCCCGGCCGTCGCGGGAACCAGTTCAAGATTGCTGCGCACGGAAACACCTCCCCCTTGTCCACGGCCCGTTGCCGGGCCCTGCGTTAGGGGGATACTACCGGGGATCAGGCCGGTGTTCCGCGCGGCACGGTTGCTCAGCGGTGTGCCGCAGGAGGTACAGAAGGCAGCCCCCGGGCGGAGCGGCTGCTGGCAGCGCGGGCAGCGCTCGGCGTCGTCGGTCATGGCTGGTTGCGCTTCTCCCTGGCAGTCTGGCTGGCGTCGGCGGCGGATTCGGCAGCACCGGTGTGGACTGCCGCCGCCGGACCGGACTCCACTGTACCGGCAGGCGTTTGCACAGCTGCGGGCGCCGCGCGCTTCCTGCCGGGCCGCCCGGGTTGAAGGCTCCGCTGTTTGAGCGCGGCCCGGCCGTCGGCCAGCAGCGAGCGCGGCGAGAACCGCGCCCGCTGCCGCCGCCAGAACCCGAGGGTTCCGGTCATCTCCTTGAGCGAGCCGTCCACCGTCTCCCAGTACTGCCGGACCTGGTCCTCGCTCGGCTGGCCGGCGCCGAAGATCGCGGCGTCGGCCCGGTTGGCGAGCAGCGTTGTGGTTCCACCGACGGCCGGGAACGCGTCGGCGAGCACGACGGCGGACTCGCGCCGGGTGGCGCGGCTGTCAATGCCGGCGCCGAGGTCGGTCGCGAGGCTGACGACTTCGTTCCAGCCGCCGCCGACACGCTGCGCCGGGTGGCCTTCGTTGAACCGGAATTTCCGGCGCCGGGATTTGAGCACGGCAATCAACAGCAGCGGCAGCGCCAGGATTCCGATCGGGATCAGCGCCAGGCCGATCGCCGCGAGCAGCGGACCCCAGAACAGCCAGGGGTTGTTCTTCTTCTCGTCGGCGTCCAGCGCGTCCGGCGAGGAGTCCGGCGGGAGGTCAGCGGGCTCCTGCGGCGGGGGCGGCGGCTGCAGCACCTGCGGCTTGGGCTTGGACTTGTTCTCCGGATCCGGCGGGATCGGCACATTATCCTTCGGCGGGGTGGGGTCAAAGGACACCCAGCCCACCCGGTCGAAGGCGACTTCGACCCACGCGTGGACATCCTTGCCGGTGATCTTGACTTCGCCGGCACCGTTTTCCGGGCTCCTGGGCTCGGGGTAGAACCCCATCACCACTCGCGAGGGGATGCCGAGGTGGCGCAGCATCAGCGACATCGCGACGGCGTACTGTTCGTCGTCGCCGAGCATCTGCTTGGCGGTCAGCAGGCTTCGGATACGGTTGGCGCCGTGCCCGGAGACGCTGGGCAGCTGGCCGTCGGCGATCAGGCCGTTGCTGAAGGCGCCCTTCTTCTGGAAATGGGCCTCGATCTGGCGCACCCGGTCAATCGCGGTGGGGGCGTCAGCGGAGAGGTCGTTGGCCTGCGAGCCGACGACGGGCGGCACCTCGGCGGTGTCAGGCAGGGACATCTTGGCGAAGTCGTACTGCGTCAGCTGCCCGTGTTCCAGGGTGGCGGGGTCGGCAACCTGGACCCGGTAGGCATCGCCTTTGGTGAGGCCCCGGGTGGTGACGGCCGTGTCGGTGCCGGCGTTGAAGTACAGGCCGGATGCCGTACCCGAGCTGTCGCGGTCGAAGCTGATCCCGGTGGTTTTGGTGCCGCCGGGCAGGAAATAGCCCTCGTAGTCCTCGATCGTGATGTCCAGCGCGTAGTTCGTGGTCGGCACGATCCCGGTGGAATCGGCCAGCGTGTTGAGGGACTTCGCGTCGCCCACCTTGCTGAAGCTGCCGGAGCCGTTCGGGTCCATGGTGTAGTTGGTCCCGTTGAAGGAGTCGAGTGCGGCGAGGCGCACCCGGGCGTCCTTGGGCAGGCCCTTGACGACGAAGAGGTTGTCGTCTTTCTTGTCCTTGACGAAGTTGCGGAAGCTCGCCAGCGGGGTCACGTAGTCCTTCGGGTCGAAGGGCGGCACGATCGTGTTGCGCAGGACGCGGCGGTCATCGCTGGCGGTGACCAGCGGGGAGGCGACGGCGGTGATTGCGACGGCGACGGCGAGCACCGCGGCGGCGGTGCCCAGCCGGCGGACGGTGGCTGCGCGGGCGGTGGCCTCGTCGGTCTCCAGTCGGTTGACGGAGACCTTGCGGGTGTCGCTGCGGCGGAGTGCATCGCGGCGGAAGGTGGCCCAGGCGATGGCTACCACGGTCAGTGAGATTCCGCGTTCCACCGTGAGGAAACCTGAGCTGGTGCTGAAGGCGATGCCGGTGACGAACAGGACCAGCACCGGCAGCAGCGGCCAGTACGGGCTCTTGAGCCGCCAGATCAGCAGCCCGGCCGCCAGGGCGGTGAGCAGCGAGCTCAGGAACGGCACAATCAGGGTGCCGCCGGCGGTGCCGACCGGCACACCGACGGTGAGCATGTCCTTCCAGGCGAACACGACACCGAGCAGCAGGGTGCGCAGCGAATCCAGCGTCGGCAGGACGCCGGCGATGGAGGCCTCCGGGACCGCGACGGCGGTGCCGAAAACGAGGTAGACGCCGAGGGTCAGGGCAGCGGTGATCAGCAAACCCAGGCGGAAGTGCACATTGGCCGCCGCCAGGGCCAGGCCCAGCAGGATGCCGCCGAAGCCGGCGATCAAATAGTACGGGTCGCCGCCGAAGCTGAGGCTGAAGCCGAGCACACCGAGGCCGAGCAGCACGGTGAGGGCGCCGGCGTCGAGCGCCACATGCCAGGGCGGGGTGGCGCCGAACAGGGCGGAGCGCCGCGCCGGCGGGTTGTTGCGGGGCCGAAGGGGGGTCGCGGTGCTCATGCTGCCGCCTTCCTCAGCACGATGGCCAGGTCAGAGAGATCGCCGAGGGTCAGCACGGTCAGGTCGCCGATGTTGGCCCGGGCCGGTGCGGCGCCGGACTGCAGCCGGACGGCGATGCTGCGGACGCCCATTGGCACGGCGGCCGAGGCGGAGCGCAGCTGGGTGGCGGTGACGTTGCTGCCCACGATCAGGAACACCACGGAGGCGTTGGGGACGGTGTCCGCCAGGCTCCGGGCGAGGTCGACGGCGGTCCGGCGCTGGGGTGCGCCGACGATCCGGGTCATGTCATCGAGCATGTTGCGGCCGGTTTCGCAGCGCAGCGGGCCCTTCTGGGTGAGCACATCCAGGTCGCGCTGTTCGCGGATGGCCTGCCGTCCGATGGACGCGGCGGCGGAGATGGCCAGCTCGAACTCCTCCTCGGAGGCGTATTCGTCCGTGTTGATGGACAGCGAAATGGCGAGGTGTGCCCGGCGGGTTTCCTCGAACTGGCGGACCATGAGCTTGTTGGTGCGGGCCGTGGTCTTCCAGTGGATGTGCCGCCGGTCGTCTCCCGGGACGTAGTCGCGCAGGGCGTGGAAGGACACGTCGGCGCTGGAGAGGTCGGTCGTGGGCATGCCCTCGAGGTCGCGGATGAATCCGGCCGCCGAGCCGGCCAGGGCCGTGGTTTTCGGGTGCACGAACAGGTCCTCGGGTTCGGTCCAGCTCACCTGGCGGCGCAGCAGGTGCAGCGGGTCGGCGCGGACGGAGCGGACCGGGCCCACCACTATGACGGCGCGGCGGGCGGTGGGGATGGTGAAGAGGTCCTCGTGGATCTGCTGCGGTTTCATCCTCGGCAGGTGGAATACGGCGGTGGCGGATCCGACCGGCAGTTCCAGGTCCGCGTGCAGCAGCGGCCGGGCCGAGGTGTTGGAAACGGCAATGCTGCCGACGGCGCTGTCCCCCACCGCCACCCGCGTGCGGGCCAGGTCCAGCACAACCTCGTAGGAGGAGCGGCCCAGGATGAAGCCGATGGCGAGCACGAACAGGACGAACGCGGCGATCGCGGCGGCCTTGGCCTCCTGCCAGCCGAAGGCCTGGCCGACGGTCCACAGCAGGATCGCCGCGGCGAGGACGAACCAGCCCAGGACGCTCACAACGGAGAGGACGGGCCATACAGAGCGCAACCACAGCGCGCGGACGGTGCGCCAGACGGGGGCGAGCGCCAAACCTGCCGTGCTTCCGGCTTCGGTCCAGAGGGAGGCAGGATGCAGGCGTGTCGGCCTGCCGTCCCGGTGGAAGGGCCGTTGCAGGCGTTCAGCAAGCCGGGTCAGCGGAGTGCTGGAGGACATATGGGTGCCTTTGTTCGTGCTGGGTGACTGGGTGACTCTGTTGGTGCCGGCGGGGCCCTGCTGAGCGGCGCAGTCCGGCGGTTCTGCCAGGCGGTTCTGCCGGGCCGAGCCTGCTGCTAGCTGACGGAGGCGCGCTGCTGCGGCGCGGCGACTGCTGCCAGGGCGCGGGTCAGCACGGCCTCCGGGGTGGCCCCGGAGAATTCCGCTTCGGGGTCCATGACCAGCCGGTGGGTCCAGACAACAGCGGCGAGGTCTTTGATGTCGTCCGGGAGCACGAAGTTGCGGCCCTGGCTGGCGGCCCAGACCTTGGAGGCGCGGACCATGGCGAGGGCGCCGCGGACGGAGACGCCGAGGCGGGTCTCCGGGGCGTTGCGGGTCTCCTCGCAAAGCCGGGAGATGTATTCCAGCACGGCGGTGTCCACGTGGGTGGTCGCAGCGAGGTCGGCCATGTCCGCGATCGCCTGGGTGGTGATGACGGGGGTGATGTCCTTGGAGCGGTCCTTGAGGTTGGCGCCGCCGAGGAGCTGGACCGTGGAGGCGTGGTCCGGGTAGCCGATGGAGGTCTTCATCAGGAAGCGGTCCAGCTGGGCCTCGGGCAGCCGGTAGGTGCCGGCCTGCTCGATCGGGTTCTGGGTGGCCATCACCATAAACGGCCGGCCGGCCTCATAGGTGGTGCCATCGACGGTGACCCGGGATTCCTCCATGACCTCGAGCAGCGCGGACTGGGTCTTGGGCGAGGCACGGTTGATTTCGTCGGCGAGGACGATGTTGTTGAAGATCGGGCCCTTGTGGAACTCGAACTTCTGCGTCTTCTGGTCGTAGATCGTCACGCCGGTGACGTCGGAGGGCAGCAGGTCCGGGGTGAACTGGATGCGGTTGTTGGAGCCCTGGACGGTGGCCGCGAGGGCGCGGGCCAGCGAGGTCTTGCCGGTACCCGGTGCGTCCTCAAAGAGGACATGCCCTTCCGCCAGCATCGCCGTGAAGGTCAGCCGGATGACGTGGGCCTTGCCCAGCACGGCCTGGCCGACGTTGGCGACGAGCTTTTCGAAGGTGCCGGAAAACCATTCGGCCTGTTCGGTGGTCATGGTCATGGGTTGGTCCTCTTCTGTTCTGGGTGAAAAAGCTTGGCAAATTTAGGCGCGAGGCCCGGGTCGGGTGTCATCGCTTGGGCATACCGGCCGGAGGCGTGCCGCCCAGGTTCGTCGTGTTTCCGCGGACAAAGTTCCCCGCGACTGCGCCGGTGGTCACGTGGTACCAGACACCGGTCGGGTTCTTGTCCGTTATATACCAGACGACGTAGTAGTCAGTCTTCGCGGGCGAGCCGGGGTTCATCCACTTGCCGGCGCCCACGCAGTCGCCGCCCACGAAGCTGTCGGTGTTTTTGCTGGGCTCCGTGCAACTGCGCACCGGGGTGGCTTCGACGCTCCAGGTCGTCGGGACCGGCGGCGGCGGCTCCGACCCGCTGCGTGAGGTGTCCTTGCCGATCCGCCCGTTCTGGCCTCCGCTGATGGCGCGAACTTCCAGGGTGTGCGTCTCGCTGAAGCCCACGCTCTTGGAGAAGGAGCGCTGCTGCGTGTCCTGCCAGCCGCCGCCGTCGAGGCTGTACTGGTAACCGGTCACGGGGCGGCCGTTGCCGTTCGCCGCGGTCCAGGTCCAGGAGACGGTTTGGTCTCCCACGCCACTGCTGTTGGCTCCGGTGACGGCCGGGGCGAAGGCCAGCCCGTAGGGGTTGACCGAGTCGGACGCGGGGCTCGCGTCGCCGGCGCTGGTGCTCCGTGAGGAGACCGCCCAGACCGTCACGGCGGTGGCGGTGCCGTTGGGGGCGGCAACCACCGCGCCGCCAGCGGGGATGGAACCGCCGGCGCCGCTGGACGTGAGCTTGTAGCGGTAGGTGATTTCGGTGGCGCTGGACCCGTTGCGCTGCTCCGCGGTCAGCGCGGTGAAGCGGACGTCGATCTTGCCGCCGTCGCCGCCGGTATCCACCAGCGCCACCGCCGGTTTGGCCACCATCGCCGGTTTGCCGACGGCGCGGACAGCGGCGGACTGGGCGCTCGTAGCGGAGGTTCCGGCCTTGTTCGTGGCGGACACGGTGAACGTATAGCCGGCCTCGGAGTTGTCGACGGTGACGTTCTGCGTGGTGCCGGACACCTGCCGGGTCGCAACGGCGGCGCCGCCGCGCAACGTGGTGAGCGTATACGCGGAAATGGCGTCGCCGTTGGTGTTCGGGGCCGTCCAGTTCACCTTGAGCTGGCTCTGGTTGCCCACCGGGCCCGCGGCGCTGGCACTCGGGGCTGCCGGCGTGGCGGGCACCCCGGCCGGGGTTTCCGCCGTGGAGTAGGCGCTCCATTCGGAGGGTTCCTTGGCGTCATTGCGGGCCAGGACCCGCACCTTGTATGCGACGCCGTTCTTGAGGCCCTTCCAGACGTGGCTCACCGAGCTGAGGTTCTGGATCTGGGCGTTTTGCCCGGCCGGGGCCGGGGAGATCTCCAGGTCGTAAGACTTGACCGGTGAGCCCTTGGACGCCGGCGCCGCCCATGTCACCGTGAGCTGGGTGTCGCCGAACTTCACTGCGGGCGCGGCCGGTGTGTCCGGCTTGACGTCCGGGCGCACCTCGGCCGAGGCCGGGGACCGCTCGGATTCGCCGAGTTCGTTGCTGGCCGTGACCTGGAAGTGGTACTTGGAGTTGTTGGTCAGCCCGGTGAGTGTGCAGGAGTTCGCCGGGCAGTCCTGGCGGTAACCGGCCTCGCCGTACACGGTGTATTTGGTGATGGCCGCTCCGCGGTCCGCCGGGGCGGTCCAGTTCAGCAGGGCGGTACTGTCCCCCACGCTCGCGGCCTGCGGTGTGGTCGGCGCCAGCGGCTTGTCCTTCACGGTCAGCCGGATTCGGGCGGTCGCGTGGCGGGACTCGTCGCCGGTCTTGTCCGCCACGGTGTAGGCCACGATCATCGTTCCGGAGAACCCGTCGGCCGGTGTCACCGTCACGGTGTCCCCGGTGACCGCGGCGGTGCCCTGGCCGGTCTCGGTCACGGCCGAGATGATTTTCAGCGCCGTCTCGGGGAACGGGTTGGCGTCGTTGGCCAGCACCGGCACGGTGACGGGTTTGCCGGCCGCTGCGTTGGCTTCGACGTCGTCGTTCGCCACCGGCTTGGGCCGGTTGGAGGCCGTGACGGTCAGCTGGTAGGTCGCGGTCGCTTCAAGCCCGCGGGGGTCGGTGGCCTTGACCTGGACCGCGCCGCCGGCTCCGGCGGCGCTGCCGTCCTTGGCGGAGACTTTCAGCGAACTTCCGTCGATGCCGGCGTCGAAGCCTCTCGGGACACCGCCCACCAGCTCGTACTTCATCCGGTCCGTGTCGCCGTCGTCCGGGTCAGTGGTCAGCGGGGCGAGGTCGATCGTGGCGGAGTCCGCCTTGGGCACGTCGATCTGGCTGCCGAGCAGTACCGGCGGGTTGTTGCGGTTGGGGTCCGGCAGCACCTTGGTGCGGATGCTGAGCGTGGACTTCAGACCGGCCTCGTCGTCCGGGCCGGAGCCGTCAGTGACTTCGAAGCTGAGCGAGCCGGGGCCCACGTAGTCCTGGCCGGCGGTGTACTTCAGCGCGGCGCCGTTCCCGGTCACCGGGTCGGAGCCGTCGGCGCCGATGAGCTTGATCCGGTCGGTCTGGGTCAGGCGGGGCGAGCGTCCATCGCGGACCTTGACCCATTCCTTGAGGTCGACCGTGGCGGACTGCCCGGCGACGAGTTCAAGCACCTCGTCCTTGGCCAGGGTGGGAACCTGCTGGCCCACGCCGGGGACCCAGATGATCGCGGTGGATTTCTGCCCGTCGAGGTCCTCCACGGTGTACGGGATGAGCTGCGGCTGTTCGGTCAGGTCCACGATCATGGTGCCCCCGGCACCGGGCCGGGCGGTGCTGGCATCGGTGGCAATCTTGAGGTTCTCGCCGACGCCGTCGGGGTCCTCGTCGTTCTTCAGGACGGGGACGTCGACGGCGGTCTTGCCGAGCGTCTGGGCGGAGGTCACCCGGTCGTCACGGGCGATCGGGGCCAGCAGCGGCACGTCCCGCTGCACCTTGACGGCGATGGCGGCCTGGGCCGTGGCACCCCGGTCATCGGCGATGGAGTAGCCCACGTTGACGGTTCCCTCTTCGCCCGGGGCGAGCAGGATGATCCGGGAGCTCTGTTTACTGACCGTGGCCTGCAGTTCCGGGGCGGCCTCGATGCCGTCGCTGAGGATCCGGATCGGGTCGCCGTCCGGGTCGGTGTCGTTGCCGGTGGCGTCCACGGCGATCTGGCGTCCGGGCCGGACCTTGACGTCGTCGTCCACCGGGGTGGGTTTCTGGTTGGTGTCCCCGCGCGGGGCGATGCCGACGGTGACGGTGCCGGTGTTGACGGCGCCCTGGCGGTCTACGACTTTGTAGCGGAACGTGTCAGTACCGGCGCCGTCCCCGGCGGCGGTGAAGTCGATGAAGTTGCTGCCCACGGTGGCGGTGCCCATCGCCGGGGTGCTGTCGATGCCGGTCAGCTGCACGGAGTCGCCGTCGGGGTCGATACCGTCGAGCTCCACCGGAATCCGCACCGACCCGGCCGCCACGACACGTGCCGTCAGGTTCCGGGGTTGCGGCCGGGAGTTCTCCGCGCCTTCCAGCGGCAGGATATGGATGGTCACGGCCGCGGCGCTCTTCTGCCCCTGCGGGTCGACGGCGTTGTAGATCGCCCGGACCGTCCTGGGCTCGGCGCCGGCGATGAAACGAAGCGTGTTTTCGGAGACGAAGCTCTTCCCGTCGGTTTCCGGGACGCCCTGCGGCAGGACGGGGTCCACGCTGAGCTTCTCGCCCTGCGGGTGGGTGTCGTTGGCCAGCACCGGGATGGTGACGACGTCGTTGACCCGCACATTCACCTCGTCCGGTTTGGGCTGCGGGGCCTCGACGACGGCGGGTGCCGGCACCGGGACCACCGAGACACTGCCGGTGGCCGATTTGGTGCCGTTGGACATGGTGTAGCGGAAGCTGAAGGGGTCCTTGGTGCCTACGACGTCGGTGATCCGCAGCACGCTGTGATCGATCACGCTGACCGAGGCGGTCGAATTCTCCGCCAGCTGGACCGACTGCAGCACCAGCACCCCGCCGGACGGGTCCGAGTCATTGGCCAGCGGATCCAGCAGGACACTGCCGCCGACGGGCAGCAGGGCGACATCGTGGACGGCGACCGGGTCACCGGCATCCTTGCCGGATTCGACGTCCACCCGGATCAGGCCCTGGCTGCTCTGCGGGCCGTTGCTCGCGAGATACGTCAGGTAAACCGGTCCCGGGGTGTCGCTGCGGAAGGTGAAGGTTCCGCCGTCGGTGACGGGACCCAGCTGGGCGGTCCCGGCGCCTTCCACCTGGGCCAGGCGCAGCGCGCCGCCGTTGGGGTCGACGTCGTTCTTCAGCGGTGCGATCACGAGGTCCTGGCCGACGACGGCGGTGACGTGGTCCGCGTTGACCACGGGCTGCAGGGCGCCGGGAGGCTGGACGTTGACGATGACCCTGCCCGTGGTGGTGGCACGGCCGTCCCAGACGGTGACGGTGACGGTCTTCTTGCCGGGCGCGGCGCCGGAGTCCTGGTAGGTGAGCAGGCCGTCGCGGCGGACCTTGACCTGGTCCTGGTCGTTGTCGGCCTTGGCGTCCATCAGCACGAGGTCATCGCCGTCGGGGTCGGTCCAGTCGGTGAGGATGTTCTGGCTGACGGTTTTGCCCTGTTCCACCAGCATCGTGGTGGGCTCGCCGCGTTTGAACAGCGGTGCGGTGTTCTCGTCCGGGCCGACGACGGTCAGGTTGATGCTTCCGGCGGCGGAGAGGCCCCGGCCGTCGGCGGCGTTGTAGCCAAAGGTTTCGGTGCCGGGCTTGGCGTCCACGGGGACAGTGATCTGGAATGCGGTGCCGCCGTAGATGTTCTCCAGGCTGCCGGAGGTGGGGCCGTTGTCGCCGGCGGAGGCCGTGAGGACGTCGCCGTCGGGGTCCGAGTCGTTGTCGAGCACGGGCAGGATGGTGGTGCGGCCCGGGCGGACGCCGACGGCGTCGGGCTTGGTTTCCGGGGGCCGGTTGGGTTTGGTGCGGTCCGGCAGGATGTTGACGGTGTTGTTGTCCGCCGACTCCTGGTCCAGGTCATCGGACTGGTTCTTGGGCGGGATGACGTCGTCCCAGTTGTTGACCAGCTGCATGTTCTGGTTCACCAGCCACACATTGCCCGAGTTCACATCATTCAGGACCACCAGGTCCCGGTTGACCCGGAACACATAACTCGGCGCCGCACTGGCCTTGGGCACATCCACGGTCCGGTCATCAGCATCGTTCACGCACTCACGGACATACTTGTTCGCCCCCGACCACGCCGCATGCACACACCCCGACAACTGCACCGGCGCCGCCGGAACACCCTGCCCGCCAAAGGTCACCGTCTTCGCCGTCGACCCATCCAGCGGCTGGTGCAACAACGCCTTCGGCGTCGCGACCGCCACCGCATCCGCCGCCGGACCCGACAGCTGCAACTTCGCATCCCGCGCCTCCGCCAACGCCAGCTCACGCCCGCCCGGCAGGAACAACTTCCCCCGCCCCGCATCA
>NZ_JBWZCG010000032.1:0-40245 GCF_059383415.1 Pseudarthrobacter sp. RHLT1-30-1 | reverse complement strand
TTCTCCCCCCCCCCCCCCCCCCCTCCCCCCCCCCCCCCCCCCCCCCCCCCCCCCCCCCCCCCCCCCCCCCCCCCCTCCGCTGTCTGGTTCCGGGCTCGTGAGAGTATGAAGCCATGAGCGATCCACACGACACTCAGGCCGCCGTCGATGTCCCGGTCGAGGGCACCGCCTTGGACTCCCAGCCAGCCCAGCCCGCCGGACAGGGACAGCCCGGGCCCCGCCGTACGGCCGCGGCAGCCGCCGGTGGGCGGGCCAGGCCCAGCCAGCTGCAGGATCTCGTTGACGAACCCGGAAAGGTGATGCGGATCGGCACGATGATGAAGCAGCTCCTGGACGAAGTGAAATCCGCCCCGCTCGACGACGCCGCACGGGCCCGGCTGGCCGAAATCCATGAACGCTCGATCAAGGAACTCGAGGACGGCCTGGCGCCGGAACTGGTCGAGGAGCTGGAACGGATCACCCTGCCCTTCCCCGCGGACGGAACCCCGTCGGATGCCGAGCTGCGGATCGCCCAGGCCCAGCTGGTCGGCTGGCTGGAGGGCCTCTTCCACGGCATTCAGACCGCCCTCGCGGCGCAGCATGCCGCCCGCGAGCACGCCGCCGCCCAGGCCCAGCTCCGCCAGTTGCCGCCCGGAACGGTAATCGCGCCCGGCGTGATCATCGGCGAAAACGGGGAGCCCCAGCGCGCCGCGGCGCCAAGGCCCGGCGCGGATCCCTCGCAACCTCCCGTCCCCGCAGACCCGGACCACGGTCCAGGGCAATACCTCTAAGGCACCGTTGGGATTCTTCAGCGCCGCACGGCAAGGACGGAAAGACGACGCCGAACTCGGCAAGGGCCTGTGGCGCCGAGCCCACGACCGATTCATCCGCGGCCTCGACCGCTACCACCAGATACTCGAAGGTGTGGAGGACGAGGCGCTCTACGCCCAGCTCCTGGAGATCGGCAACGAACTGTCCGCGCTCTCCGGGCGGGTCCGGCAGGTCTGCGTGGCGGCCCAGCGGCGCGCCCCCAGCGAGGGACTCGACATTCCGGGAAGCCTCGCCGGAGTACACCGCGCCCTGTCGACAGCCGGCAACTCCCTGGCCACCACAGCCGAAGCGGCCGCCATGCTCCGGCTCTCGCTCGGCCCGGCCCCCGCAGGCGCGGAGTCGGTGCGGCGCCGTGCCGCGTCGGTGCTGGAGCAGGTAAACGACGCCGAACGCCGGCTCTCCGAGGCGGGGGCCAAGGGCTGAGCGGTCCGGCCCCTGGCTCGAAATTCACGGCCAGCGGCCTGCAATTCCCGGGGCGTGGCCTGAAATTCCCGGTTAAGCGCCTAGCTTAGCGCCCTCCGGTTCGCTGGCGGTCCGGGGCGTGCATTGGCAGGATAGGTGGATGACTTTTTCTCCGGTACTGACTTTCAATGACGGCAACACCATCCCCCAGCTTGGCTACGGCGTGTGGCAGGTTGAAGACGACGTCGCCGAGAAGGTGGTCGTCCAGGCCTTTGAGGCAGGCTTCCGCCACATCGACACCGCCAAGATCTATGGCAATGAAGCCGGGGTGGGCCGGGCGATCGAGCGCTCAGGCCTCAAGCCCGAGGAAATTTTCATCACCACCAAGCTGTGGAACGCGGACCAGGGCTACGAGTCAACGCTGAAGGCTTTCGAGGAATCCATGGAGCGCCTCGGCCTGGAGACCCTGGACATGTACCTGATCCACTGGATGCAGCCCAAGCAGGACAAGTACGTGGACACCTGGAAGGCTCTCATCGAGCTGCAGAAGCAGGGCCGCGTCAAGACCATTGGTGTCTCCAACTTCACCAAGGAAGGCCTGCAGCGCCTGATTGACGAGACCGGCGTCGTGCCGGCCATCAACCAGATCGAACTGCACCCCTTCTTCAACCAGGCCGAGCTGCGGGAGTTCAACGCCTCCCAGGGCATCCTCACCCAGGCATGGTCACCGCTGGGCCAGGGGGGCGAGCTGCTGGAGAGTGCGGTCATCGGCCAGATCGCAGCCAAGCATGACGCCACACCGGCGCAGGTTGTCATTGCCTGGCACCTGGCCATCGGCAACGTTGTTATCCCCAAGTCCGTCACGGAAGCCCGCATCCGCGAGAACTACGCCGCGCTGGATGTCAGCTTGGACGAGACCGACCTGCAGGCCATCAATGGCATGGACAACTCGGCCGAGGGCGCCGGCCGCATCGGCGCCGATCCGGCAGTCTCCGACTTCGCGTAAGCCAAGCCGAAGAAAGAGCCGGCGGACCGCCGTCGTCAACTGCAGCAGGGCCTTTACCCGCACCGGGTGGAGGCCCTGCTGCAGTCCGGGAGCTTCCGCGGTCCAGGCTAGCGGCGGCGAGCCGGAGCCCGTCCTCTCCTGGCGAACCCTGAGCCAAGGTCGTGGATGGTCACGGTCCCGCCGCCCAGCAGTTGAGCCTTCGCCGTGAGCTGTTTCCTTACTTCCTCGCTTACCGCACCGAAAATGTCGATAGTCAAAAGCTGGATGAGAGGCGCAATAGGTGTGAATCGCGGGCCGGCGACCTCCAGGTGAATTTCCAGCGACGCTAAGTCCTGGTGGAGGTGAAGGACGCTCATCCGGCTGCCGCCGCCCGAGAAATAGACGTTGTAGGCCACGATCCGTGGCTCATTCGCTTCGACGAAACCCGCGAGTTCCGCCATGGCGGCTTTCAGCTCGTCAAGCTTCCCTGGCCGCACCTCGGACGTATCAAGATAGACCAGGAAATTGCCCACGATTCTCCTCGCAGATCGGCTCAACGGCTCCACCGGAGGTGGTCGCCGAGAAGGGACCGCCCGGTACAATTCTTCGCCGGGACGAAGCCATTGTCGAGGTCCCCGCCCATGCCTGGGACCGGCTCCACCCCGCTTTCCCGGGCTTGGATAAGGGAGCGTGGCCGCCGCGCACTGCAAGCTGGGGGAGCTTACGCGGCCTTGCGGCTTTCCTTGACGGGCACCGCGTCGACGATGGCCCAGCCGTGCTCGTCTGCGGCCCGGCGGCTGGCGAAGCGTTCGGCGTCGGAAAGGTTATCGAAGGTCTCGGCCCGGATGCGGCCGCAGTCCGTGTCCAAATACGTGACTTCAAAGCACTGGTTCATTTCCATAAATTAAGTGTGCAGCCGGCCTACGACACTCCCAGGTCATCAGTCCGGCGTGTTGCCCAACCGCAGCACCCGTTCCCGCGCGAGGTCCTCGGTCCGTCTGGCTTTGGCGGCAGCCCGTGTGGTCTGCTGTGCATGGGCGGCTGACAGTTCGCGCCGTTTCCTGGCTGCTTTGAGCTCCTGTTCGCGCCCGGCAAGCTGCTGCCGCAGGCTTCGCACGGTCTCGGAGAGTTCCATGGCCAGGGCGTCGGCCGCGGCAAGTTCCTGCTGATGCCGCAGGGCTTCTCCCGCGGCCGCCCGGGCTGACTCTTCCGCCTCTTCAAGCGCCGTCCGGGCACGCACCAGGGCCGAGGGGGTGGATTTGCGGGGCTCCTGCCGGACGGCCCGCAACCGGGGCTGCTCCTGTTCGTTCCGGGCGCTGGGCGGGAGTGGCGCGGGCGGGACCGGCCCGGGCCCTCCCGGCACCGGTACCGGCGGTGCCGGTGCCGGAGGCAGCAGATCCGGCAGCGCAACGGCAGCTGTAAGGTCCACGACATCGACCCCGTCGGCGGACAGGCTCCGGAGCAGCCGGCCGGACCGCGCGGCAGCCGCGGCTCCCGCATCCGCCGTCGCCGCGCGCAACGTCTCTTCCACGTCGGCCGCGATTGCCGCGCTGAGCTTTCGTCCCTGTTCTTCGGTGACCGCCCTGGCTGCCTTGACCGCGCCGCCCAGGAGTTGGCGGCGTTCGATTCCCAACCGGCGGAGTTCCGGGGCATCGAGGGAGGCCTGCGCGGCCCGCATCGACTGCCCCAGCCCGGTGAGATCCCGGAGGATCTCCGGCCGCCGGGACGCGAGCATGTTCACCGTCCACGCGGCCACCGACGGCTTGGCCAGCGAGCGGACGTCCGCGGCACGGGAGCGCTGGCCCTTCTCGGCGGAAACTTCCTTGGCGGCGGCTGTCCGGGCAGCGACGAATTCATCGAACGGCAGGGCGTAGAGCCGTGCCGCAACGTCCGCCAGCCACTGCTCTGCCATGCAAGAATCATAGAAGCCCCGCCCCGGCGATGCCGCCGCTGCCGGGCAGATACGCGGAGAAACGGGAACAAATGATCGAAATAGCTGGCCTGCCGGCCCATGTCCTGCTCATTCACGCGGTCGTGGTTCTCGCGCCCATCGCCGGGCTTGCTGCGATTGCCTATGCCGCGGTGCCTCGGTGGCGGCACTACCTGGCCTGGCCGCTGGCGGTGCTGTCCCTGGGGCTCGTTCCGTTGTCCCTGCTCACGGCGCAGGCCGGCGAGCAACTCGAGAAGTCCCGCCCCGCCTCGGCCCTGGTCCGGGAACATGCTGAACAGGGCGACGTTCTGAAGGCCGTTTCTGTGCTGTTTTTCGTGGTCGTCGCGGCGGCTCTGATCGTGAGCTTTGAGCCGGTCGGCCGGCGTTTCGCCTTTCTGGGCCGGCTTCGGACCAACCGCGGCGTCCGGGTGGCCCTTCTGGTCGTCGCGGCGGCTGCCGGGGCCTTCTTCATCTACCAGAGCATCATCACGGGACACTCCGGCGCCGCGTCCGTCTGGTCACGTTGAACCAGCCGGTGCCGGGGGCAGGACCTGGCAACACCGCTGCCCTGCCATGGCACCTCCGACGGGCTACGGAAGCCCTGCACGCACTCGACGTCGACCCCGAGACCGGTCTGGCCACCGGAGAGGCGGAAAAACGACTCGGAATCTATGGCGCCAATGAGCTCACGTCCGCCCCGCCCGTGGCGCTGTGGCGGAAGATCCTGCGGCAATTCCAGGACCCGCTGATCTACCTGCTGCTGGCCGCCATTGCCATCTCGGTCCTCGCCTGGGCTGTGGAAGGTGCCGCGGGGGTGCCGGTTGATGCCATTGTGATCGGTGCCGTGGTCCTTTTCAACGGCGTCCTCGGCTTTGTCCAGGAGAACAAAGCCGAGAGCGCCGTCGCCGCACTGCGGCTGATGACGGCGGCGAATTCCATGGTGCTGCGCGACGGTGACCTGAAAACGGTGCCGTCCGCGGAGCTGGTGCCGGGAGACATCCTGGTCCTGAACGAGGGCGATTCCGTCGGCGCCGATGCCCGGCTAATCACGGCAAGCTCCCTTGGCGTCGCCGAGTCCTCGCTGACCGGCGAGAGCATGCCCGTTTTCAAGGACCCCAGCACCCTGAGCGGCACCGTCGTCCTCGGTGACCGGCTCAACATGGTCTTCAAGGGGACCTCCGTCGCCCGGGGTGTGGGCCGTGGTGTCGTCACCGGAACCGCGATGGACACGGAAGTCGGCGCGATCGCCGGGATGCTGGCCGCCGCAGAGGACGCGCCCACGCCGCTGCAGCAGGAAATCGCGGGCGTCAGCAAGTTGCTCGGCATCACCGTGGTCGCGATCGCCGTCGTCGTGATGGCCACCATCATCGCCGTCAACGGGGTGTCCTCGCTGAGCGGCCTCGTGGCCGTCCTGCTGCTGGGGGTCTCGCTCGCGGTGGCGGCGGTGCCCGAAGGCCTGCCAGCCATCCTGTCCGTCGTCCTCGCGATCGGCGTCCAGAACATGGCCAAACGCCAGGCTGTCGTTAAGAAGCTGCACTCGGTGGAAACTCTGGGCTCCGCCTCCGTCATCGCCTCGGATAAGACCGGAACCCTCACCCGCAACGAGATGACCATCGCCAGGATCATCACCGCCTCCGGCCTGGTAGAGCTCACCGGTGTTGGCTACCGGCCGGAAGGCGGCGTGCTCCACAACGGGCAGGAACTGCGGGATCCCGCACTGCTCCAGGAATCGCTTATGGTCCTGGCCGGCGGCTCCTTCGCCAACAACGCGCAACTTCGGGAGCACGACGGCGACTGGGAGATTCAGGGCGACCCCACGGAGGCGGCGTTCCTCGTCGCTGCCCGGAAGCTGGAAGGCGTTACGGACCGGGTAGGGGAGTTCGACCGGCGCGGCGAAGTCCCGTTCACGTCGGAGCGGAAACTGATGTCCGCGCTGGCCCACCACCGGGAGGGCGGCACCCTGGCGCTGGTCACCAAGGGCGCACCGGACGTCCTCCTGGAACGCTGCACCGGACTGCAGCTCGGCCGGGAGGTTGTCCCGCTGGATGACGGCCGGCGCGCGCGTGCGCTGGACGACATCGAGGAGCTCTCCGCCCAGGCCTACCGCACCCTCGGCGTGGCCTACCGGCAGTACACCGAGGCGGACCGCCACGAAGTGGACGTCCTCGACGAGGACGACGAGAGCACGCTCGTGTACATCGGGGTTGTCGGGATCCTGGATCCGCCCCGGGCCGAGGCGGCGGTTGCGGTGGCCAAAGCGCGGCGGGCCGGCATCCGCGTCGTGATGATCACCGGGGACCACCCGCTCAGTGCCGCGCGGATCGCCAGTGATCTGGGGATCTCCGCGCCGGGCGAGCGGGCAGTCACGGGCGCCGAACTGGACGAACTGGACGAGGACGGCCTGCGCGCGCTCACCCGGGACACCTCGGTGTACGCGCGGGTGGCGCCGCAGAACAAACTGCAGATCATCACCGCCCTGCAGGCCCACGGCAACGTGGTGGCGATGACCGGGGACGGCGTCAACGACGCGCCGGCCCTGAAAACCGCGGACATCGGCATCGCCATGGGTGTCACCGGCACCGAGGTCACGAAGGAGGCCGCCAACATGATCCTGGCCGACGACAACTTCGCCACCATCGTCTCGGCGGTGCACCAGGGCCGGGTCATCTTCGAGAACATCAAGAAATTCCTGCGCTACCTGTTGTCCTCGAACATGGGCGAAGTGTTCACGGTTTTCCTCGGCGTGGTGTTCGCCGGCGCCATGGGCCTGTCCGGGGCCAGCGCCGGCGAAATCGCGGTACCGCTGCTGGCCACCCAGATCCTGTGGATCAATCTCGTGACTGACTCCGGCCCGGCACTCGCGATGGGCATCGACCCTGAAATTGACGACGTGATGGCGCGCGGTCCCCGCCAACGCAACGAACGCATCCTCGGCACCCGGATGTGGCTGGGCATCCTGAGTATCGGCCTGGTGATGGGTGTCGTGTCGCTGCTGACCATCGATATCTTCCTGCCCGGCGGCGTGGTCCCGGGCGGCACCGATTCGCTCGAGGTCGCACGGACCGCGGGTTTCACCACCCTGGTGTTCGCGCAACTGTTCAACGCGTTCAATTCCCGTTCGGAGACGACGACGGCCTTCCGCCGGCTGTTCGTGAACAAATGGCTCTGGGGGTCCGTGCTCCTGGCCGCGGTGCTGCAGGTGGCCGTCGTCGAACTGCCGTTCCTGCAGCGTGCCTTCGGGACAGCGTCACTGGAGCCGGGCCAGTGGGCCGTCTGCGCCGCCATGGCCTCGACCGTGCTGTGGTTCGACGAGCTCCGCAAGATCGTGCTCCGGAGCGGTGAGCGTCGTCGCGCCGCGCAGCCCACCCGATGATGTACGACGGCGGATCGCTCCCCTACGGCTGCCACGAGGGGCGGCGGGCCCTGCGGAGTGCCAGTATCAGCACCGCAAAAGCGATCAGCTGCAGGACCGCTACCGCCGCGATCAACAGCTGACGGGTGTCGTAAAACGCGCCGTACAGTGCCCCGCCTGCCAGCGCTCCGGCGCCTTCGAAGGCTGCAAAAACCCCGTAGGCCGTGCCCTGGCGCCGTTCCGGGACCAGATCCGCGACCAGCGCCTTGACCGTCGAGTCCTGGATTCCCAGCGCGGTGCCCCAGACCAGGACACCGGAAAACGCCAGCCCGGCGGCCGGCGCCAGGGCCAGCGCCGGTACCGTGGCGATCAACGGGGGGAGGGCCAGGAGCACCCAGGCGCCCGAACGGTCGTAGAGGACGCCGGTGGCCAGGGCGCCCAGTGACGCCGCGGCCATCGCGCCCGCGTACAGCAGCGGGACGACGGCCACGGGAACGGCCGCCGTCGTGGTGAGGTGGAACGAAATGACCCCGAAGGCCACCAGCCCGGCACTCCAGAAGAAGGCCGCGACGGCGAACAGGGCAAAACTGCCCGTGAACAGCGACGCCGGCCGGCGGGCCGGGGGCGCCGGTTCGACGGCGGCGTGTTGGCCCTCGAGGGCGTCGGGGGCGCCGGGGGACGCCGGCTGGCCGGGGCCACGGCCGGGACCCGGCACCCGGCGGCGCAGCCAGAACAGCAGGACCAAAGCCCCCGCCGCCGGAACAGCCAGCACCGCGAAGGCCATTTGCAGGTTTCCCGTGGCTGCGAGTACTGCGGCGACCAGGACCGGACCCACCAGGGCTCCGACGAGGTCAAGGGACTTGTGCACGGCGAAGCCGCGGCCGCGGCCGACGGGCTTGGCGACCGCGGCCAGCAGCACATTCTTGGCCGGGCTGCGGACCGCTTTCCCGACCCGGTCCCCGATGATCAGAACTGCTGCCAGGACCAGTCCGGCCTCTCCAGCCCGGGGCGCCACGGCGAGCAGCGGCACGCAGACAGCGGTGAGCGCGTAACCCGCCAGCGTGAACGTCCAGTACTTGCGGGTCCGGTCTGCCCAGGGCCCGAACACCAGCCGGAGGCCCTGCGCCGCGGCCTCGGCGCCGCCCGTGACGAGGCCGACGAGCAGCGCGGAGGCACCCAACTGGGCGAGCAGGGGGCCGGCCAGCGGCCGTGCGCCGTCCGAGACGACGTCAGCGGCGAGACTGACCAGTCCGAAGCCGATCACCGGACCCCAGACGAACCGCCGGCCGGAGCCGGGCAGGGCAAAGAACCTCGCCCGCTCGCGGGCTGTCAGGTTTCGGTGGGGCCGGCCCATTCGCCCAGACTCGCGGACCTTCCGTCGAAGAGCAAGGGACCAAGGGCCAGCGTTCTGCCAGACAGCCTTCCGGTGGCAGGCCAATCATGCAGCACGGTTCCTTTGCCCTGGAAGGAGATACGGGCCTCGGGCAATTCGCCGGCGCGCCAGGCGGCCGGCGGCGGGCTTTATCCAGGCAACGAGGTGCCTTCTACTTCGCTGGGGGCAGACCCACCCTTGGCGGGGCAAAAGAAACGGCCCCGACGACTGCGCCGGGGCCGATAGATTTGGAGACCAGAGCTTCCTGCCAGAATCGAACTGGCGACCTTCTCATTACGAGTGAGACGCTCTACCAACTGAGCTAAGGAAGCAACCGCCTGAAGTGACCGGGCAACCCGGGCGCTTCATGCCAGAGACAACTGTAGTAGAGTCCTCCGGCCCGGGTCAAAATGAGTGGTGAACGCCTCAGCAGACCGTGTTGTCCGCAGGGGTCTTGCCGTCGACGAGGTAGCCGTCCACGGCATTGCCGATGCAGTCGTTGGAGCGGCCGTAGGCAGTGTGGCCCTCACCCTGCCAGGTCAGCAGCGAGGCCTGCCCCAGTTGCTTGCGCAGCGAACTGGCCCATTCCACCGGTGTGGCCGGGTCGCCCGTGGTGCCGATCACGACGATGTCGGTTGAACCCTTGTATTCCACCGGCGCCGGGGTCCGGACGTTCTTGTACGGCCAGTCCTTGCAGTTGGTGCCGCCGTAGGCGAAGTACTTGCCGAAGGTCGGCGAATCCGCCTGCAGCTGCTGCTCGTCCGCGCGCATTCCGGCGGTGTCCGTCACCATCGGGTGGTCCAGGCAGTTGATCGCGGTGAAGGCAAAGGTGCTGTTCGAGGAGTAGCTGCCGTCGGGTTCCCGCTCGGCGTTGAAGTCGGCCAGCCTCAGGAACGGCGTCGCGTCGTTTTTCAGGATCGCGGTGAGGGACTGCGTGAGCAGCGGCCAGTTGTCGTCGTTGTACAGCGGCACGATCATGCCCGTGACCAGGGTGGACGCTGAGACCGGCCGGCCGTCCTTGGCGCGCATGGGGGTTGCCTCCACGGCCGCGATCAGGTTCTGGATCTGCTGGATCCCGTCGTCGACGCTTCCGCTCAGCGGGCAGCCCCCGGCCGGGAGGCAGTGTTCCACATAGGCGCGGAGTGCCTTTTCAAAGGCTTTGGCCTGGCCGCTGGTGAGCTCCTCGTAACTGAGGGACGGGTCCATCGCGCCGTCCAGGACCATCCTGCCGACGGTGTCGGGGAACAGCGAGGCGTACGTTGAGCCGAGGAATGTCCCATAGGAGAACCCCATGTAGTTGAGCTTTGTGTCGTTCAGCGCCGCGCGCAGGATGTCCAGGTCCTTGGCGGAACTGACGGTGTCGATCTGCCCCAGCACCGGCCCGGTCTTTTCCTCGCACTTGGCGGCGATCACGGTGTTGTCCGCCAGGGCCTCGGCCAGGCCGGCGTTTGTGTTCAGGGCGTAGATCTTCGCTCGGGAGGCATCGCGTTCCTGGTCTGTCAGGCAGGTGACCGGGGCTGAACGCTGGACGCCGCGGGGGTCGAAGCCCACGATGTCAAAGTTGGCGCGAAGCTTTTCCGAGAAGTGGGTGGCGCCGGCGTCCTTGACAAAGTTGTAGCCGGAGCCGCCGGGTCCGCCCGGGTTGATGAGCAGGCTGCCCTGGCTGGTTCCCTTCGTGGACAGCTTGAGCGCCGCGATTTCGATGCTGCCGCCGTCCGGCTTGCTGTAGTCCAGGGGGACTTTGATGTTGGCGCATTTGAAGTCAGTCTCGCAGGGGGTCCAGTCGACCTGCTGGGTGTAGTAGCTGCGGAGCTCGGCCGGCGCGGCGGAAGCGATCTGCGGATCGGGGGTGCGGGAGGTTTTTGCGCCGCTGTCACCGCCGAACAGGCTGCACGAGGAGAGCACCATGGCCAGGGCCATGGCGCCTGCTGCCCGCATGCCGACCACAACGGATCGGGATCTGGCGGGCACTGCTCGTGCAGACTTCATGCGGTTCTCCTTGGAGGATGGGAACTGGGGGGATGGCCGGTGCACCCGGGTGGTCACCTAATCATCCCTCAGATGAGGCTGGCCGCCATGGACTCGATCGCCAGCAGCGGAGCCACGTTCGACGTCGTAATCCGTGTCCGGGCCTTGTTGATGGCGTCCATGCGGGCCAGTGTGGCTTCGGCGGAGGAATGTTGCGCGAACTCAGCGAGTTCAGTCCTGAGTTCAACGTTGACCAGCTCCACGGCGTTCCCCATCTGGATGATCAGCACATCCCGGTAGAAGGACAGCAGATCAGTCAGGGTGCGGTCGAGGGAGTCCGTCACGGAACGCTTGGCGCGGCGTTTCTGGTCGTCCTCGAGCTGCTTGACCTGGCCCCGCATGGCCGGCGGTAGCGTGCCGCTTTCGGGCGCACCGAGGGTGGCGAGCAGGGCGATCTTTTCGGCCGCGTCCCGCTCGTCGTTGGAGCTGTTGGCTTCCTCGGTGGCGATCTTGACGAGCTTCTCCGCCATCAGGACCGCGGCGGTCACCCCGCGGAGGCTGAGGGGGAAGCGCACTGTTTCGAGCCGCCGCTCGCGGGCTTGCGGGTCCCGTGCCAGCCGGCGGGCGATCCCGACGTGGCTTTGCGCCGCGCGGGCCGCACGTTCGGCGACCCCCGGATCCACGCCGTCGCGCTTGACCAGCAGGGCGGCGACGTCGGCCGCGGGCGGCAGCCGCAGGGCTACCGAGCGGCAGCGGGAGCGGATGGTGACCAGGACATCGGCGGGGGAGGGCGCGCACAGCATCCAGATGGTGCGTGGAGTGGGTTCTTCGATCGCCTTGAGCAGGACATTGGTGGTGCGCTCCGCCATCCGGTCCGCGTCCTCGACGACGATGATGCGCCAGCGCGCCGAAGCCGGCCGGTTTCCGGCAGTGGAGACGAGCTCGCGGGCTTCGTCGATGGTGATCGTGACCTTTTCGGTGCGGACAAAGGCAACGTCGGAGTGTGTTTCGCCCAGAATCGTCAGGCAGGCCGCGCATTCGCCGCAGCCGCGCAGGCTGATATCTTCCTGGTCGCAGTTCAAGGCGGCGGCGAAGGCCTTCGCCGCGTTGGACCGGCCCGAACCCGGCGGTCCCGTGAACAGCCACGCATGGGTCAGCCCTTCACCCTGGGCTGCCTGTGTTAGCTGGGCCACGACGGCGGGCTGGCCCTGGAGGTCGTCCCAGACATTCATGCAGTCACGCCCCGGGGCAGGGCGAGGAGCGGTTCGACGCGCTCGAGGATCCGCGCGGCCAATTCATCGACCGGGAGGTGGGCGGGAAGGACAAGATACTGCTCCGGCCGGCCCGCGGCGAGCTCGAGGAAAGCGGTCCGGATCCTGCCGTGGAACTCGTCTGCCTCGGATTCCAGCCGGTCCTCGGCCGCGTCTCCCGCAGTGCGCCGGCGGCGGCCGACCGCGGGATCGACGTCGAGCAGCACGGTGAGATCCGGAGTAAGGCCTGAGGTGGCCCAGTCATTGATGTCGCGGACGGCGTCGGTGCCCAGGTTCCGGCCGGCGCCCTGGTAGGCGACCGAGGAATCAATGTAGCGGTCGGAGAGGACGACCTCGCCGCGGTCCAGGGCAGGGCGGATAACCTGGCTGGCGTGGGCGGCGCGGGAGGCCGCAAAAATCAGGGCCTCGGTGTGCGCGTCGATGTGGCCGTGGCCGTGGTCCAGGACGAGGGAGCGCAGTTTTTCACCGAGCGGGGTGCCGCCCGGCTCGCGGGTCCGCAGCACTGTGAGGCCGCGGGATTCGAGGGCCGCTGCCAGCTCGGCTGCCTGCGTGGACTTGCCGGCACCGTCGCCGCCCTCGAAAGCGATAAACAGTCCGGGGTTCTGGGTACTCACTGCTCTAGCCTACCGACAATCCCTGACAGAAATGTGCCCGGGCGTCATGACGTGGGCGCCCTGCCCGGCACCAAAGTACCCTGTGACCATGAGTCTTTCCGAACAACAGGCAGCCTCGCTCTCCGCAGAAACGGTCGTTGTGGCGGCGGGCCGCCCGCCGCGTGAACGCGATGCGCCGGTGAACCCTCCGCTGGTGCTGTCCTCCACCTATTTCGGCACGGGACCGCTGGGCGACGGCGACCGCGGCTACGGGCGGTACTCCAACCCCACCTGGGACCCGTTCGAGGAAGCCCTCGGCCAGCTTGAGGGCGCCGAACTCCCCGGCCTGCTCTACGCCTCCGGCCTCGCCGCCGTCAGTTCAGCCCTCTCGCTGGTTCCGGCCGGGGGAGTGCTGGTGATGCCCTCGCACAGCTACGCCGGATCCCTGGTGATGGCCACCGAACTCGCCGAGAAGGGCTTCCTGGAACTGCGCACGGTGGACATCGCCGACACCGACGCCGTCCTGGCGGAGCTCTCGCCGGCGGACGGGCGGCCCGCCAGCATGCTCTGGCTGGAGAGCCCCACCAACCCGATGCTGGGCGTCGCGGACATCCGCGCCCTGACCGCCGCCGCGCACCGGGCCGGCGCCGTCGTCGTCACGGACAACACCTTCTCCACCCCGCTCGTGCAGCAGCCCCTGGCCCTGGGGTCCGACGTCGTCCTGCATTCGGTGACAAAGTACCTCTCCGGTCATTCTGACGTCGTGCTGGGAGCCCTGGTGACATCCGACGCCGGGCTCCGCGCCGCGCTGCTACACCACCGCACCATCCACGGCGGGATCGCCGGACCCTTCGAGGCCTGGCTGGCGCTGCGGGGCCTGCGCACCCTGGCCCTTCGGGTCGAGCGTTCGCAGGCCTCGGCGGCGGTACTGGCCGAACGGTTGAGCACGCACCCCCGCGTCAGCAGCATCCGGTTCCCGGGCCTGGCCTCGGATCCCGGCCACGAACGGGCCAAGAGCCAGATGAAGGGCTTCGGCTCGATCCTGTGCATTGAAATGGCACCTACCGCCGGGGGCAGAGACAGCGGCGACGGCCTCAGCGGGGCGGACGCGGCGGACCGGATGATCCGGGCCCTGAAGCTGTGGCTGCCGGCCACCTCGCTGGGCGGCGTCGAGTCCCTGATCGAACGGCGCCGGCGGCATACGGCCGAACCTCTCAGTGTGCCGGACAACCTCGTCCGGCTGAGCGTCGGGATTGAAAACGTCGAGGACCTCTGGGCGGACCTGGAGCAGGCCCTCGCGGGCTTGGGCCGCTAGGCTGGGGTGATGGACGGAAGAGCGCTAATTGAGTATGTCGAGACCGGGATCTATTTTCTGTTGGCCCTCGTAGCCCTGGCCCTTGAAGTCTGGGCGTTTTTCGATTGCGTGCGGCACAAGGGGAACGCCTTTGAAGCCGTGTCCAAACGCACCAAGACGTTCTGGCTGGCCCTTACCGGCGGCGCCCTCGCGGTGGGGGTGCTCTCCCTGTTAGGCGGCGGCGGAGGCGGCATCCTGGGACCGCTGGGACTTTTCGGACTCGTCGCCGTGACGGCAGCGTCCGTCTACCTCGCCGACGTCCGCCCGGCCGTCAACGATGCGGGCCGCGGCGGGAACCGCAACGCGGGTCCCTACGGCCCCTGGTAGTCCCCACCCGGCCCCCTCAGCTCGCAAGCTCGCTCAGGGAACCCTGCCGGCGTGGGCCCACCTGCCCGGTTAGGCACCACCCGGCGCTACGGCGTCCCAGCCCACCGTCAGCTCGCCAAGCCGCCACCTGGACGGGCCGTCCTGGACCGGCCAGCCGCCGTCGCGCAGTGAACGGCACATAGCCGTCCAGCGCTGCCGGCTGCCGAACGAGCCGAGCGGGGCAGCCTCCAGCCAGGACTTGTCCATTGCCTGCAGGAAGTCCCGGATCCGCTCGCCCGGCACGTTCCGGTGGATCAGGGCTTTCGGCAGCCGCTCGGCCACTTCCGACGGCAGGACAAAACTTCCGAACCGCATGGACAAGCTCAGGCTCAGGGGCCGCTCGGCGTCGAGCGCCACCCACGTGACCCGGCGGCCGATCTCGTCACAGGTGCCGTCAATGAACAGTCCCTCCGGGGCCAGCCGCCCCTGCACCAGCCGCCAGATGGCCGCCACGTCGGCTTCCTCGTACTGCCGCAGCACATTGAACGCCCGCACCAGGACGGGCCGGCCCGGCACGGGCAGCTCAAAGCCGCCCAGCTGGAAGCTCAGCCCGGGCCGTTCGAGTTCCTTGGCCAGGCGGACCCGTTCCGGCTCGATTTCCACACCGACGACGCGGACGTCGGGCCGGATGACGGACAGCCGGTCGAAGAGTTCGACGGCGGTGGCCGGCGAGGCGCCGTAGCCCAGATCCACCACGAGGGGATCGGCCGCCGTGCGCAGCCGCCAGGCCTGCGGCCCGGTCAGCCAGCGGTCCAGCCGCCGCATCCGGTTGGGGTTGGTGGTGCCGCGGGTAATGTTGCCCACCGGCCGGCCGGCGCGCGGTCCGTTCCTCGCCACGCCGTGTTTTTCCACGCCGCGTTTTTCCATGACATGGGTCTGCGGGGGCGTCACCCGCTCAGCCTTCTGCACCACAAGCCAACACTATCCCTCCACCGCGATCCTCCAACGCGGGGTCGGATCCAGCCCATGGAGCGGCCCGGGATGGGCTATATGTGACCCCGCGTTGGAGTGTGGCGGGGGCGGTGTAACGCTCGGCGCCGGTCGGGATCGCTCCGCTAGGATGAAAACCATGACTTACAAGCTGATTCTGCTGCGCCACGGCCACAGCGAATGGAACGCCAAGAACCTGTTCACCGGCTGGGTGGACGTTGACCTCAACGACCAGGGCCGTGCCGAGGCGATCCGCGGCGGCGAGCTTCTCGTGGAGCACAACATCCTGCCGGACATCGTGTACACGTCGCTGCTGAAGCGGGCCATCAACACCGCCAACATGACGCTCGAGAAGGCTGACCGCGGCTGGATCCCGGTGAAGCGGGACTGGCGGCTCAACGAACGCCACTACGGTGCACTGCAGGGCAAGGACAAAGCCCAGACCCTCGCCGAGTACGGCGAAGAGCAGTTCATGACCTGGCGCCGCTCGTACGACACCCCGCCGCCGCCCCTGGCCGATGATTCCGAGTTCTCCCAGGCGAAGGATCCGCGTTATGCGGGCCTTGGTGACGCACTGCCGCGCACCGAGTGCCTCAAGGACGTCCTGGTCCGCCTGCTGCCCTACTGGGAATCGGATATCAAGGAAGACCTCAAAGCCGGCAAGACGGTCCTGGTGACGGCCCACGGCAACTCGCTGCGCGCCCTCGTCAAGCACCTTGACGGCGTCAGCGACGAAGCGATCGCCGGGCTGAACATTCCCACCGGCATCCCGCTCGTCTATGAGCTCGACGACAACTTCAAGCCGCTGAACCCGGGCGGCACCTACCTTGATCCCGACGCCGCCGCCGAAGCCATCCTGGCCGTCGCGAACCAGGGCAAGAAGTAGCGCTCCACCTGACCAGAATGAACGACGCCGGCCGGCCACCTCTCAAGGTGACCGGCCGGCGTCGTAGGTTCTGCTGTCCAGCGCTGTTGAGACGCCGGGGGACAATGCTAGCTGTGTTCGATGGCGCTCGGCTGCCAGGCGCCGGTGACCAGATAGGTGACCTTCTGCGCCACAGAGACGCCGTGGTCCGCGAAACGCTCAAAGTAGCGGCTGGCGAGGGCGACGTCGACGGTCGTCGCGGGGGACTCCTGCCAGTCGCTGCGGGCGATCGCCTTGAAGACGCTCAGGTGCAGCTCGTTCACGGCAGCGTTGGCCTTCATGATGTCCCGGGCCACACCGAGGTCCCGGGTCTCCAGCAGTACGGTGAGTTTCTCGGCGATCAGCAGGTCCTGCTCCGCGAAGCTGTTGAATGTCTCACGCAGCTGGACGGGAACCACCGTGGCCGGATAACGGAGACGCGCGAGCTGGGCGACGTGGCGGGCGAGGTCGCCCATCCGCTCCAGCGAGGCGCTCATCCGCAGGGAACCCACGATCATGCGCAGGTCGCTCGCCACGGGGCCCTGCAGGGCGAGGATGTCGATGGCGCGCTCATCGAGGCTGTTCTGCAGGAAATCGATCCGCGCGTCGGCCGCGATGACGTCCTCGGCCAGATCGATGTCAGCGCCGGCGAAGGCTGTCGTCGCTTTCTCAATGGCCTCACTGACCAGTTTTGAGATTTCGACGAGCTGTTCCCCTACCTGGGCGAGCTCTTCCTGAAAAACCTTGCGCACGTGTGCGTCCTTTCCTCGGAAATGGCGGCCACCAAAGTGACCGGTCCGTTTCTGTTCACCTGTCGGCGCTTCAACTGTCGAGTCTTTCAGCGTCCAGTGAACTGTTACGCCCCAATAGGTGAACGTTAGCTGAACCGAAGCGGGAATAGCGGTAGATGTCAGTTTCTGAAGCGGGGCACAGCATAAGCTGGAGCCGTGGATCCAATGCTCATCGGCGTGATCGCCGGCCTGGTCGGCCTGTCGCTTGGCGTCTTCGGCGTGCTCGCGTTCCGGGTCAGCGAGCAACAGCGCAAACTCGTGGACGTCGAGTTCGAGGATCCGTCGATTCCCGAAGGTGCCGCCCAGGTTCTGGCAGTCATCGGCCGGGCCTTCGTGGTGGTGGACGCGATTGACGGCGTCGTCAGAGCCAGTCCCGCCGCCTATGCCTACGGACTGGTCCGCGGGCACACGCTGGTTCACGAACAGCTGCTGGAAATGACGGCGAAAGTGCGGCGCGACGGTGTCATCCTGGAAAAGCAGCTGGAACTGCCGCGCGGTCCGCTGGGGCAGGGCACCATCATTGTCCAGGTGCGTGCGGCCATGGTTGCTGAGGAGTACATCCTCCTGCTCGCCGACGACCGGACCGAATTCACGCGTACCGAGGAAGTCCGGAACGACTTCGTGGCCAACGTCTCGCATGAATTGAAGACGCCGGTAGGGGCCATCTCGCTGCTGGCGGAGGCGCTCGAATCCTCGGCGGATGACCCGGCCGCCGTCCGCCGCTTCGCCCAGCGGATGCACAAGGAATCCGCCCGGCTGGCCGCTCTCGTGCAGGACATCATCGAACTCTCCCGGCTGCAGGGCACCAACGTTGCCCAGCAGGGCCGGGCAGTTGACATCAACACGGTGGTGTCCGAGGCCGTGGACCGTTCGCAGCTGCCGGCGGAAACCAAGAACATCGAACTCGTCGTCGGGGGTCACGCGGACGCGATGGTCTATGGCGATCAGGACCTGCTGGTGACGGCGCTGCGGAACTTGATCGACAACGCCATCCGCTACTCCCCGGAGAACACCCGGGTCGGAGTGGGCATCCGAACCAAAGACGGCCTCGTGGCAGTCTCGGTGACAGACCAGGGCGAGGGGCTCTCGCCGGAGGACCAGGAGCGCGTCTTTGAACGCTTCTACCGCGTCGACGCCGCCCGGTCGCGGCATACCGGCGGCACCGGCCTTGGCCTGAGTATCGTCAAGCACGTGGTCGCCAACCATGGCGGCGAGGTGACCCTGTGGTCAAAACCCGGGCAGGGCTCCACGTTCACCATCCGGCTGCCGGAACTCGAAGGCCAGGACCTCGACGGCGTTCCCCCGGCCCGCCAGCAGGCGGCACGGGCGGACGGCCAGCCGGCGCCCCACGGCCCCTCCCAGAATCCCAGAACACTACGAAGTGACGCCGCCGGCGTCCACGAGCAAGGAGCTACCGCTTGAGCAGGATTCTGATTGTCGAGGACGAAGAGTCGTTCAGCGACCCGCTGTCCTACCTACTGGGCAAGGAAGGGTTCGAGGTGGAAGTGGTGGATAACGGGCTCGACGCCATCACCGAATTCGACCGCAACGGCGCCGACCTGGTGCTGCTCGATCTGCAGCTGCCCGGACAGTCGGGGACCGAGGTTTGCCGGCAACTGCGGCAGCGCTCGTCCGTCCCGGTCATCATGCTGACGGCGAAGGACGCGGAGATCGACAAGGTGGTGGGACTGGAACTCGGGGCCGACGACTATGTCACCAAGCCGTACTCGTCCCGGGAGCTGGTGGCCCGGGTCCGGGCCGTGCTGCGCCGCCAGGGCGAGCCCGAGGAACTGGTCTCCAGCACCGTACAGGCGGGGCCGGTGCGGATGGATATCGAGCGGCACGTGGTCACCGTCGGCGGCGAACAGGTCGCCTTGCCGCTGAAGGAATTCGAGCTGCTGGAAATGCTGCTGCGGAACTCCGGCCGGGTCCTGACCCGCGGGCAACTGATCGACCGGGTCTGGGGATCGGACTATGTGGGGGACACCAAGACCCTGGATGTGCACGTCAAACGGCTGCGCAGCAAGGTTGAGCCGGATCCTTCCGCGCCGCGGCACCTGATCACGGTCCGCGGGCTGGGCTACAAGTTCGAGCCCTAACTCCCCCAGAGGGTCCAGTCGTGGGGGCCCGGGCCCGGCAGTCGTGGGGGCCCGGAGGCCTGGGCCCCGCGGGGCGTCGGGCCCGGAGGCCGGCAATCGGACAACAGACAAAATGGAGGGGCACCCTGACCGGGTGCCCCTCCTTTTGTGTGCTGGTGGTTCGCGCTAGTGGTTCGCGCTGGTCGTCGGCGACGGGGTCGACGTCGGCGTGGCCGTACCTGTCGGCTCGCTGCCTGCCGGGAGGTACTGCTTGTAGTCGGGGATCGTGCCGTCCAGCACCGGAATCTTGACCTTGGCGTTCTGGTTGGTGCCGTCCTCGGTGATGCTGACCTCGACGAGGGATCCGGGAACTCCGCCCGTGCTGCTCAGGATGGCCTCATCGGTGGAATCGTTGAGCAGCGCGTAGGAGTTCTGCTTGACCGGGATCTGGGTCTGGGACCCACCGGAACCGGCGATGGTCAGCTTCACATCCTCTGAGGAGGAGTTGTAGACAGCGCCGATCACCCGGCCGGGCTTGTCCTCGCCGGCAGAGATGATCATCATGTTGCGCAGCTGCAGGGGACCGACACTGGCCTGGGTTCCGTCCGAAGCAGCGTACTGCGCGGAGGTGGCCTGGGGGTTGATGTAGCTGCAGCCAGTTACGGACAGCAGGCCGACGCCCAGAACAGCCGTTGCCATTGCCAGCTTGCCGCGCTGGCCCCGGTTCATCGCAGTGAAACCCACGTCACGCACCCCTTGAGAGTCTTGGAACATTATTCAGCCATAGCCTATCGGCAATCCCCGCCAAACGATGATTCCGGCCGTACACAAAGCCGTGCACAACGCCGTCGGCGGAGACTCCGGCTGGCGCCCGGGGAGGGTCTGCGCTCTTGGCAAAGGGAGCGCGCATGCACTATTATCCGGGTTCGTCAAGGGGTCGGAGGGGCCCGATTGGGGCCATTTTCCCCGTATTCATGCGGTTCTTGGGCGTATCGCGTGGCAGTTGTATGCCTTAACCGTGATAAACTGGTCTGCGGGAAAGGGGAATGTCCACATGGTTTTTGAGGTCGGCGAGACAGTAGTTTACCCTCACCACGGTGCAGCGAAAATTGAAGAAATCAAAATGCGCACTGTCAAGGGCGAAGAGAAGATGTATCTCAAGCTCAAGGTGGCTCAGGGTGATCTGACCATTGAAGTTCCAGCAGAAAACGTTGATCTGGTTGGCGTCCGGGATGTGGTGGGCAAAGAAGGTCTGGAGCACGTGTTTGAAGTGCTGCGGGCCGAGTTCACCGAAGAACCCACCAACTGGTCACGTCGCTACAAGGCAAACCTGGAGAAGCTTGCTTCCGGTGACGTCATCAAGGTGGCAGAGGTCGTTCGCGATCTGTGGCGCCGCGATCACGATCGGGGTCTCTCCGCAGGGGAGAAGCGCATGCTGGCCAAGGCACGCCAGATTCTGATTTCAGAACTGGCGCTTGCTGAGAAGACTGATGAAGAGAAGGCCGCAAGCGTTCTCGACGAGGTCCTGGCTTCCTAATTGAACAGACGAGAATCGAACCCCGGTAGCGCAACGCTGCCGGGGTTTCTTTTCGCCGCTTTTCAGCCGCACGCTGGGCGGCTCCGATGTCGGACCCTGCCCCTGGAGACCGGCCGTCGAGGTGTCACTTAACGCCCATGTTCTCGACGAACATGGGCGCTAACTGTCACCTCGACGGGCGGTCTGCGACGTAGGCTTGTGCGCATGGACTCTGCACCGAGAACTCCCGTCACCGCGGTTATCGTCGTCGCCGCCGGTTCCGGCCAGCGGCTGGGCTACGGCATGCCGAAAGCCAAGGTTCCGCTGGGCGGGGACAGCATCCTCACCCACGCGCTGCGCGGTGTCGCCGCTGCCGGCCTCGCGCAGCAGATCTGCATCGCCATCCCGCCCGGCGACCGGGAACTCCGGGCGCTCTGTGCGGCCTTCGAGCAGGAACTCAAAGCGGAACGCGGGCACCCGGGCGCCCCGGATGACGGCGTGCAGCTCCCCGTTGTGACTGTCGTCGACGGCGGCGCCACCCGCGCCGAGTCGGTCCGGGCCGCATTGGCGGCTCTCCTGCCTGCCACGGAAGCCGTCCTGGTCCATGACGCCGCCCGTGCCCTGACGCCCGAGGGTGTCTTCCGCCGGGTCTCCCACGCCCTTGCGGCCGGTGCCCTGGCCGTCATCCCGGTCATCCCGGTGGTGGACACGGTCAAGACGGTGGCCCAGACAACCGGCGACGGCGCCGCCATTGCCCCGGAGCTCGTGACCGGAACCGCAGCCCGGGAGACCCTCCGGGCAGTGCAGACGCCGCAGGGCTTTGAGCTGGCCACCCTGAAGCGGGCCCACGAGGCCGCGTCAGGGTTCGACGCCGGCCAGGCGGCGGCCGTCACCGACGACGCCATGCTGGTGGAACTGCTCGGTGTCCCGGTCCACGCGGTGCGCGGCGCCAGCCAGTCGCTGAAGATCACCACGCCGCTGGACCTGATCATCGCCGAGGGTCTCCTCGAGGGCCCGCTGGGCGCCCGCTGGGTCGAAGGCTGAGCATGTCCGGAACCCCGAACGCCCCGCTGCCCTTCATCCCGCGGACCGGCATCGGCATCGACGTCCACGCCTACGCGCCCGAGGACGCGCCCCAGCCGCTCTGGCTCGGTGGGCTGTTGTGGGACGGGGAGCGCGGACTGTCCGGCCACTCCGACGGCGACCCCGTCGCCCACGCCGCCGCCGACGCCCTGTTCTCCGCCTGCGGCGTCGGTGACCTCGGCACGCACTTCGGCACCGACCGCCCGGAGTACGCCGGGGCCTCCGGCGTGACCCTGCTGGCCGAGGCGGCGCGGATCGTCCGCGCCGCGGGCTTCGAGATCGGCAACATTGCCGTGCAGTTCGTTGCCAACCGGCCGAAATTCGGCCCGCGCCGGGAGGAATCACAGCGCGTCCTAAGCGCGGCAGCGGGCGCCCCGGTCAGCGTCTCGGCTACCACCAGCGACGGGCTGGGCTTCACCGGCCGCGGCGAAGGGATCTCGGCCACGGCGACGGCCCTCGTCTACCCGTCCGGCGCGGCGTCCCCGACGTCCGTCGCCTAGGCTTAACGGACCCATGCCTTTCGACAACACCAGGAGACCCGCCGTGAAAAAGCTGCTGCCCGCCGTCGTACTTATGGCCGGACTGCTGCTCACCGGCTGCGCCGGGACCCCGAGAATGAGCATCCCGGACAGCTGCGCGTTCCTGAACAAGGACACCTTCGTCCCCACGGGCAACCAGCAGCAGCAGGCCGAACAGATCTCAAAGCACTACCAGGAAGTCGCGGACAAGGTCGCGCCCGAGGTGGCGGCCCCGATCCAGAAGATGGCCGACATCATGAAAGCGGCCTCCGGCACGTCCCCCGGGGCCAAGAGCGCCGAACAGGACAAACAGCTCACCGAACAATTGAACAAGATCGGCGAGCACTGCAAGTAGTACCGCCGGCCGCACGCCGGGTCCGGAGCCCCATCGGCTAATCTGGAGCGGTGACCCTGCGCTTCTATGACACTGCATCCGCCGAAGTCCGCGACTTCGTCCCCCTCGTTCCGGGCAAAGTGAGCCTGTACTACTGCGGCGCCACGGTGCAGGGCATGCCGCACGTCGGGCACATCCGTTCCGCCATTGCCTTCGACCAGCTCACCCGCTGGCTGCAGTACCGGCAGTTCCGCGTCACGGTGGTCCGCAACGTCACCGACATTGACGACAAAATCCTGGCCAAGTCGGCGGATTCCTTCGCCCCTGACTTTGAGGGCGAGCCGGGCTCGGTCCGCGAGGAGGAATGGTGGGCGCTGGCCTACCGCTACGAGCAGGAATTCCTCAAGGCCTACGACACCCTGGGAGTCTCCCGCCCCACCTATGAGCCGCGCGCCACCGGCCACATCCCGGAAATGCACGTGCTGATCCAGCAGCTGATCGACCGCGGCCACGCGTACCCCGCCCTGGATGATTCCGGCGACGTGTACTTCGACGTGCGCTCCTGGGCCAAGTACGGCTCGCTGACCCGGCAGAAGATCGATGACATGCAGGGGGCTCCCGACGCCGACCCCCGGGGGAAGAAGGATCCGCGCGACTTCGCGCTCTGGAAGGGCCATAAGGACGGCGAGCCGACGACGGCGAGCTGGGCCTCGCCGTGGGGCGCCGGCCGGCCGGGCTGGCACCTCGAATGCTCCGCCATGGTCACGAAGTACCTCGGCACCGAGTTCGATATCCACGGCGGCGGGCTGGACCTGAGGTTCCCGCACCACGAAAACGAGATGGCCCAGTCCCAGGCCGCGGGCCACGGATTCGCCAATTTCTGGATGCACAACGGCATGGTCACCTACGCCGGCGAAAAGATGTCCAAGTCGATCGGCAACACCGTCAGCCCGGCCGAAATGCTGGAACTCGCGCCGCCGCGGGTGGTCCGGTACTACCTCGGCCAGGCGCAGTACCGCTCCGTGCTGGACTACCAGCCGACGTCCCTGTCGGAGGCGGCAGCAGCCATGGAACGCATCGACGGCTTCATCGGCCGCGCCGTCCGGACCCTTGCGGGCGTCGATGGCAGCACCCCCGCCCGCTACGGCTTCGCCAGCTACGGCATCGTCCCGGACGCTTTCGCGGCCGCGATGGACGATGACCTCAACGTCCCGCAGGCCCTGGCGGTGCTCCACGAAACTGTCCGCACCGGAAACACCGCCCTCACCGCAGGGGAACTCGACGCCGCCCGGCAGGCGCTCCTCAGCGTCAACGACATGCTGCGTGTGCTGGGTATCAGCGCCACCGCGGGGCCGGCGGTTGACGAACAGGGCAGCACTGCCCTGGGCGTCCTCGTCGAAGCACAGCTGGCGGCCCGGGCCCTGGCCCGCGCCAACAAGGACTGGGCCGCCTCGGACGCCATCCGGGACACGCTCGCGGCTGCCGGCGTCGTCGTCGAGGACAGCGCGGACGGCGCAAGCTGGAGCCTCAAACGAGCCTGATCCGGCGCCGATCCCGAGCCGTTCCGTCGCCGATCCCGAGCCGTTCCGGCGCCCAGAAGGGGCCCCGGCTGACCCTGCGGTTCAGGATTTAACCCGAGTCAGTAGACTGGAGTTCAGACTTATTAACGAATCAAGTACTTAAAAGGGTGAAACTTATGGCCAACAACGGTCGCCGGTCGGTCAAAATGAAGAAGGGCCCCAGCGTCGGAACTGGCGGTCACGGCCGCAAGGCTCTGGAAGGCAAGGGTCCCACTCCCAAGGCGGAGGACCGTCCCTACCACAAGGCCCACAAGAACAAGCAGCTCGCGGACCGCTCCGCGGCCAAACGGCCGGGCGCCCCGCGCAGCGCCGGCGCACGCTCCGGCCCCAAGGGCCGTGCCACCGAGGAAGTCGTCACCGGACGCAACTCGGTGGTCGAGGCACTGCGCGCCGGTATCCCGGCCAAGGCCCTGCACGTAGCCATCCGCATCGAAATGGATGACCGGGTCAAGGAGTCCCTCAAGCTGGCCGCCGAACGTGGCATCCCGCTGCTCGAAACCGGCAAGCCCGAGCTGGACCGGATGACCGACGACGCCATCCACCAGGGCCTTGTGCTGCAGATCCCGCCGTACGAATACCAGGACGCCTTCGAGCTGGCCGAGGAGACCCTCGAGAGCTGGAAGAAGGGCCACGTCAGCAATGCTCCGCTCTTCGTCGCGCTCGACGGCATCACCGATCCGCGCAACCTTGGCGCCATCATCCGCTCGGTCTCGGCCTTCAGCGGCCACGGCGTCATCGTGCCGGAGCGCCGCTCCGTCGGCGTCACCGCATCGGCCTGGAAGACCAGCGCCGGCGCAGCCGTCCGTGTTCCGGTGGCACGCGCAGCCAACCTGAACAACACGCTCAAGGCCTTCAAGAACATGGGCATCTATGTTCTGGGGCTCGACGGCGACGGCGACGTTTCGCTGCCCGACCTCGCCCTGGCCACCGAGCCGGTCTGCCTCGTCGTTGGTTCCGAGGGCAAGGGCCTCAGCCGCCTGGTCCGCGAAAACTGCGACCAGATCGTTTCCATCCCGATCGACTCCGCCATGGAGTCGCTCAACGCCTCCATGGCCGTCGGCATCTCCCTCTACGAGATCTCCCGGCAGCGCGCCGCCAAGTAGTAGCCTCCAATTAGCACCAGCGGGCTGTAGCGGTTCTCAAGACCGGCCACAACCAACGCGGGGTCCTTTCGCGCCCCTCCTGTCCCCGGGGGGGGGTGCGAAGTGACCCCGCGTTGGTTGGCGGTTGTTGTTGGCGGCGGATGCCTTCGGCTAGAACTTGTGGCGGTTGGCGAGGACCGGGAGTTTTTCGCGGGCTTCCTTCACGACGGCGGGGTCCAGGTCGGCGAACAGCAGGCCCGGGGCGCCGTCGAGCTCCGCCACGACCTCGCCGAACGGTGACACGACGAGGGAGTGCCCGACGCCGGTGGGCGCCGCGCCCTTGGACTGGAGTCCCTGGCTGGCCGGGTCGCCCTGGCCGCAGGCCAGGACCAGCGTGGTGGAATCCGCGGCGCGGGCGCGGGCCAGGAGCTTCCACTGCTCGGCCTTGCCGGGCCCGGAGCCCCAGGAGGCGCACACGATGTTCACCTCGGCGCCGCGGTCCGCGTTCTCGGTGAACAGGTCCGGGAAACGGATGTCGTAGCAGGTGGCCAGGCCGAACGTCACACCGTCGAACTCAAAGGTGACGGGCTCCGTCCCGGCGTCCACGGTGTCCGATTCCGCGAAGCCAAAGGCATCGAAGAGGTGGATCTTGTCATAGCTGGCCGCCACCCCGCGGCCGGTGACCAGCAGGGTGTTGCGCACTTTCGCGCCGTCCCCGGCAGCACCGGGGGTGAACATGCCGGCGACGATCACGATGTCCTGTTCCGCCGCAATGGTGCGCACCCGGGAAGCCCATGGGCCGTCCAGCGGTTCAGCGATGTCCAGCAGCGAGTTGCCGAAGGCCCGCATCGTGGCCTCGGGGAACACCACGAGCGCCGCGCCGCCGGCCCTGGCGCGGGCCGCATAATCCTCCACAAGGGCAAGATTTCCGGCAAGATCGCGTCCGGTAATGACTTGAGCGAGTGCAATCCGCACAATTACCTCCAAATTAGGGCGCCGGTTCCAGTATGCAACGCCGCCATTCCGTAAACTGCACTTCGTCAGGAAAACGGAATCAGGGTCTCTTTGTTCGGTCCCGCTAAACTCTAAGCAATGGTTATGCCCTACGTAGACACAGCTTCCACCGTAGACGCCTCGCGCGCGTTTCCGCTGGGAATCAGCGATCCGAACACCGGTTCGCCGGCAATGGACGATCCTCGGAGTGCCTTTGCCAATGTCGCTGTCTACGCGCCGGGCGTGACGACCCTGGAGATCGCCTATCAGGCTCCCGGCGGCACCTGGCAGTTGAAGACCCTGCCAAACGTGACCGACGGCGTGCACCACGGCATCGTCGAAGGCATCCCGGCCGGCTCGCGCTACGGTTTCCGGGCCACCCCGGACCACGAGGCCCTCCCGCTGTCCATGCCCGCCCCGGATTTCGACGCCGGCGGTGAGCAGCCGCTGCTGCTGGACCCCTACGGCCGCGCCGTGGACGAGCGCGAGGATTTCATTACGAGCGTCAGGATGCACAGCGGCTTCGACTGGGGCCACGACCGCGGTCCCAGGATTCCGTGGCGCAACACGATCATCTACGAGGCCCACGTCCGCGGCCAGACCAAGCTCCACCCGGACGTTCCCGAACACCTCCAGGGCACCTATGCCGGGCTGGCGCACCCGGCCATGATCGAGCACTTGATCGCGCTCGGCATCACCGCCGTCCAGCTCCTTCCGGTGCACTTCCACGTGGACGAACCGCACCTGCAGAATCTCGGGATGACGAACTACTGGGGCTACAACACGGCCGCGTTCTTCGCCCTGCACCCCGGCTACGCCACGGAGGCAGCCCAGGCTGCGGGCGCGCAGGCCGTCCAGGACGAGTTCAAGGGCATGGTCAAACTCCTGCACGCCGCGGGCATCGAGGTCATCCTGGACGTCGTCTACAACCACACGGCCGAGGGCGGCAGGGACGGCCGGGCGCTCAGCTTCCGTGGCCTCGGCGAGATGACGTACTACCGCAATGACGGGCACGGCAGATACGTGGACACCACCGGATGCGGCAACAGCCTCAACTTCGGTGATCCCCGCGTGGTGCAGCTGGTGCTGGATTCGCTGCGGTACTGGGTGACGGAGTTCCACATCGACGGTTTCCGCTTCGACCTTGCGGTGACGCTGGCCCGGAACGCCGCCAACGAGTTCGATCCGCGGCACCCGTTCCTGGTCGCCGTTGGAGCCGATCCGGTGCTGTCCGCGACAAAGCTCATCGCCGAGCCCTGGGACGTCGGTTACGGGGGCTGGCAGACCGGACGTTTCCCGGCGGGCTGGGTGGACTGGAACGACCACTTCCGCGACGCGGTCCGCAGCTTCTGGCTTGCGGACCGCGCCGCGATCGACGCCGGCGGGCAGGGCGGGTCCGTTGCGCGTCTCGCGGACGCGCTCTCCGGTTCCGCGCGCCTGTTTGAGCAATCCGGCCGGTCCCGGCTCGCCTCGCTCAACTTCGTCACCGCCCATGACGGCTTCACCCTGGCTGACCTCGTGTCCTACGACCGCAAGCACAACGAGGCCAACGGCGAACAGAACCGTGACGGCCACGGCGACAACCGCAGCTACAACCACGGCTTCGAGGGTCCCACGGAGGACGAGGAGATCCTGGCCAAACGTGCGCAGTCCAGCCGCAACCTGATGGCGTCGCTGATGATTTCGCAGGGCGTTCCGATGATCACCGCCGGCGACGAGATCGCCCGGACCCAGCAGGGGAACAACAACGCCTACTGCCAGGACAACCCCATCAACTGGATCGACTGGACCAGCACTCCCGAATCACACTCCATGCTCCGCACCACTAAGCGAGTGATCCGGGTCCGCAAGGAATTCCTGGCCGGTCAGCCGCATGACTATCCGACGCGCGAACTGCAGTCGTACTTCCACTGGTTCGACGAACATGGCCAGCCGATGGCCGGCGATCGCTGGCAGGATCCGGGATACCGGGTGGTGCAGCTCCTGCTGGGTTCCGATGACGGCCACATGGACGGCCTCGTTGTGGTCAACGGCGGCGCGAGGGACGTCAAGGTCACGCTGCCGCTGCTCAGCAATGCGGACGGGACCGGCAACCGGCTCTTCGAACTGCGCCTGACCACCTCCGGGCTGCACGACCTGCGCCAGGGTGTCCGGGTCGCATCCGGGGAACGGGACATCGTGCAGGCCAATTCCATCAGCATCTACCGCACGTAGCCCGGCCCTGGACTCAGAAAGAAACTCGCGATGAAGGTCCAACGGCTGACCGCCCTGCTTGCCCTGCTGGTCGCTCTGGCGGTGCTGGCGTTCGTCCTTGCGGGTGTCCCGACGACGGGAACCCCGCCCGGGGCCGGAACGACCAGTTCCGGCGCCAGCACCGCCGCAACGGACCCGGCGGCCCAGCCGGGCCCGGCCCTGCCCGGCGCCGCGGAGCCCGCCGCCCCGGCCCTGCCCGGCGCCGCGGAGCCCGCCGCCCCGGCCCCGCCGCGCGCCATCGCGAACCAGTCCGGGCTGCCGGAGGTGAGGGCTTCCGAACTTCCCGCCGAAGCCCGCCGGACCCTGGCGCTCATCGCCCAGGGCGGCCCGTACCCCTATACCCGGGACAACGTCACCTTCGGAAATTTCGAGCGGATTCTTCCGCGGAAATCCTCCGGCTACTACAAGGAATACACGGTCAAAACCCCGGGCGAATCGGACCGCGGAGCCCGCCGGATCGTGGCCGGCCAAGCCGGCGAAAAGTACTACACCCCGGACCACTACAACTCGTTCAAATTCATCGTCGAAGGCAAGTAGGGAACCCTTGAAAATTTACTCCGCGGACACCTGGACCAACGAGGAACTGCAGGCACTCGTGGCCGACGCCGGCCGGCGCGCCGTGTTGATTCCCGCCGCTGACACCAAACGCAGCGTCCTCGAAACGTTCGCCGAGACGCTGGACTTCCCGGCGGACTACGGCGTGAACCTCGACGCCCTCAACGATTCGCTGCACGACTTCGCCGACGCCGTCGCCGACGACGGCCAGACCCCGATCACCTTCATCTGGGAGGTCCCCGCCGCCTTCCGTTCGGACCGGTCCTTCGGCGTCATCTGCGAAATCCTGCAGGACGCCGAACGGTACGCCGGCAAGAACCTGGCCGTCATCGCCGTCTGCCTGTAGCCGGACAGCCAACAAACGCCACGATGCACAACAGCAAACAAGCGCCGCAATAGGCGACCGCAAACAAGCGCCGCAATAGACAACAGCGCCGCATCCCGGTCATCCGGGGTGCGGCGCTGTTGTTGGCTGGCGCGCGAGCGGGTGGGCAACCCGCGCCGGCTGCCTGCGGCTCAGGCGTTGACGATCAGGCCCAGTTCCGCTTTGGACGCGAGGGCGTCGTGCTTGGGGAGCACCCGGACGGTGTACCCGAAGGAACCGGAGCGGTCGATCACCAGGGTGCCGCTGAACAGGTGCCGGCCCCGGCCAAGGTCTTCCGTCGCCTTCAGCTCCGCCACCGTGATGTCGGCCAGTTCGTCGCTGTCCTCCGCCCGGCCGTACGCCACCTCAACGGACACATCGTCCGGGGTCAGATCGTGCAGGGCCACGTAGGCGTTGACCTGGAGGATGTCGCCGATCTGCGGGTCCTCCGAGACACCCACCGAGTCCACATGCTCCACCTGGATCTGCGGCCAGGCGGCGCGGATCCGGGAAATCCAGGCCGCGAGGGCCTTGGCCTCGGCGAAATTGTTCTGTCCGGCCCGGCGGCCGGCGACGGCGGCCGGCCGGTAGAGGACGTTGACGTAGTCCTTGAGCATCCGGTCGGCGGAGACTGCCGGGCCCAAATGCGACATGGTGTGCTTGATCATCGACACCCAGTGCGTGGGGACCGCCTGCCGGCCGGGCTGGGAGGGCCCTGCCGCGCCGGCGCCGTCGGACACGGTGAGTCCGTAGAAGCGCGGGGCGACCTGCGTCTCCAGCAGCTCGTACAGCGCGGCCGCCTCGATGTCGTCGCGCTCCTCGGGCGATGCGTCGTTGTTGGCAGTCGGAATCGCCCAACCGTTCTCGCCGTCGAACATCTCGTCCCACCAGCCGTCCAGCACCGAGAGGTTGAGCGAGCCGTTCAGGGCGGCCTTCATGCCCGAAGTGCCGCACGCCTCGAGCGGACGCAGCGGGTTGTTCAGCCACACATCGCACCCCGGGAACAGGGTCCGCGCCATGGCAATGTCGTAGTTGGGCAGGAACACGATCCGGTGCCGGACGGCCGGGTCGTCGGTGAACCGGACGAGGTCCTGGATCATCTTCTTGCCCGCGTCGTCCGCCGGATGTGACTTGCCCGCGATGACCAGCTGGATCGGGTGCGTCTTGTGCAGGAGCAGCGCCTTGAGCCGGTCGGGCTCACGCAGCATCAGCGTGAGCCGCTTGTAGGTCGGCACACGCCGGGCGAAGCCGATGGTCAGGACATCAGGGTCCAGCACGGAATCGGTCCACGCGAGCTCGGCGTCGGCCGCCCCGCGCTTCTTCCAGGCCGCCCGGAGGCGGCGCCGGACGTCCTCAACGAGGGACAGGCGCATCTCCCGGCGCAGGGACCAGACATCCTCGTCGCTGACGTTGTAGGCGAGGTCCCAGCGGCCCTGCGCTTCCGCGTCGGCGCCGAACTGGTCCCGTGCCAGTGCGGACACCCGCGGGTCCACCCAGGTGGGCACGTGTACGCCGTTGGTGACCGACGTGATGGGCACTTCCGAGTGGTCGAATCCCGGCCACAGCGCGGAGAACATTCCGCGGGACACCACGCCGTGCAGTTTGGCCACGCCGTTGGCGCGTTGCGCCAGCCGCAGGCCCATTACCGCCATGTTGAACACGAACGGGTTGCCGTCGGTGTAGTCCTCGCGGCCGAGGCTCAGGATCTTGCCCACCGGCACGTTCGGGGCCAGCCCGGCGTCGAAGAAGTGCTGGATCTGCGAGACTTCGAAACGGTCGATACCGGCCGGGACCGGGGTGTGGGTCGTGAAGACGGTGGAGGCCCGGCCGGCGGCCAGGGCTTCGTCCCAGCTCAGCGGCTCGTCGGCGGCCATCAGTTCCTGGATCCGCTCGACCCCGAGGAAACCGGCGTGGCCTTCGTTGGTGTGGAACACTTCCGGCGCGGGGCTCCCGGTGATTTTCTGGAACGCGCGCAGGGCCTTGACCCCGCCCATGCCAAGCAGCAGCTCCTGCTGAAGGCGGTGATCGCCGCCGCCGCCGTACAGCCGGTCCGTGATGCCGCGCGCGGCCTCGTCGTTGCCCGGAACGTTGGAGTCAAGCAGCAGAAGCGGGACACGCCCGACGTCGGCCCGCCAGACGTGCGCGAGAAGCCGCCGTCCGTTGGGGAGCGGCAGGGAGATCTGGACGGGCTTGCCGTTGCCGTCGGCGGACGCCTCGCGGAGCAGGGTCAGCGGCAGCCCGTCCGGATCCAGGACCGGATAGGTTTCCTGCTGCCAGGCGTCGCGGGACAGGGACTGCTTGAAATAGCCGGCCTGGTACAGCAGTCCGACGCCGATCAGCGGCACGCCCAGGTCCGAAGCGGCCTTCAGGTGGTCGCCGGCGAGGATGCCGAGGCCGCCGGAGTACTGCGGCAGCACTTCGGTGATGCCGAATTCCGGGGAGAAGTAGGCGATGCACGCCGGTGCCCCGTCGCCGAGGCTCTGGTACCAGCGGGGCTGTTCGAGGTACCGGTCGAGGTCCTCGGCGGCGGCGTGGACCCGGCGCACCACGTCCAGGTCGGCGGCGAGCCGCTGCAGCTCCTCGCGGCTGACCAGGCCGAGGAAGCTCACCGGGTCGTTGTCGCTTTCGGCCCAGATCTTCGGGTTGAGGCCCTTGAACAGCTCCCGCGTGGGCCGGTGCCAGGACCACCGGAGGTTGGTGGCCAAGCGGGCCAGCGGCCGGATGGACTCTGGGAGGACGGTTCTGACGGTAAATCTGCGGATTGCCTTCACCTGCGAAACACTAACCGACAACTGGCGGGCTCGTCACGGCTTCCAGTCGCATTCGCGTAAATGACGGACCGGGGTCCGGAAAACCTCCGGAAAAACGGAGCAGGCTTAGCAATCTCGGCCATTTGTCGCTAACGTCGAGGCTGTGACGACTAACTCGCGAAGCAGTGCCATGTCCAAGCAAAAGCCGAAGGCTCTGATCACGGAGGGTCTTCATTTTGGCCGTTTTCCGATCACCGCCGTACAGCCCGCAGTCGACGGCGGGAAGTTCCCCGCCAAGGCCACGGTGGGAGAAAGCCTCGTGGTGGGCGCCACCGCGTTCCGCGAGGGCCATGACCGGCTCGGGGTCAGCGCCGTGCTGCTCGATCCGCGCGGGAAAGAACGCCAGCGCGTCCGTCTCGCACCGCCCCGGGGCCCGCGCGGCCAGGGAACCGACCGCTGGGAAGGGCTCCTGACCCCGTCCGCCACCGGCGCCTGGTCCTTCGTGATCGAGGCCTGGCATGACAGCTACGGGACCTGGCACCACAACGCCGAGGTCAAGGTGGAAGCCGGCATCGACGTCGAACTGATGCTGGCCGAGGGCGCCGCACTGCTCGCCGAAGCGTCCGAGGACCCTTCCCGCCCGTCCGCCGACCGGCGGACCCTCCGGATGGCCGTCGTCGGGCTCAACGACGCCGGCAAGACCGCTGAGGAACGCCTTGCGGCCGGGTTCAGCCCGGAGGTGACCGACGTCGTCGAGCGCCAGCCGATCCGGGAACAGGTCACCGTGTCCGAGCAGTACCCGCTGCTGGTGGAGCGCGAACTCGCCGGCCGGGGCGCCTGGTACGAGTTCTTCCCGCGGTCAGAGGGTGCCGTCCGCAACCACGAAACCGGCGAGTGGACCTCCGGCACCTTCCGGACCGCCGCCACCCGCCTCGACGCCGTCGCGGCGATGGGTTTCGACATCATCTACATGCCGCCGATCCACCCGATCGGCATCCAGCACCGCAAGGGCCCGAACAACACCCTGCTGGCCGGACCGCACGATCCCGGCTCGCCGTGGGCCATCGGGGCCAAGGAAGGCGGCCACGACGCCATCCACCCGGACCTGGGCACCTTTGAGGACTTCGACGCCTTTGTGGCACGGGCCGGACAGCTGGGGCTGGAAGTGGCCCTGGACCTGGCGCTGCAGGCCGCCCCGGACCATCCCTGGGTCGAAAGCCATCCCGAGTGGTTCACGACCCGGGTTGACGGCAGCATCGCGTACGCCGAGAACCCGCCGAAAAAGTACCAGGACATCTTCCCGCTCAACTTCGACAACGATCCCGCCGGCCTCTCCAACGAGATCCTGCGCATTGTCTTCCTTTGGGTGAGCCACGGCGTCAAGATCTTCCGCGTTGACAACCCGCACACCAAGCCGGTGTGGTTCTGGGAATGGCTGATCGGCAAGGTCAACAAGAAGCACCCCGACGTCGTCTTCCTCGCCGAGGCGTTCACCCGCCCGGCCATGATGCACGCCCTGGGCCGGGCCGGCTTCCAGCAGTCCTACACGTACTTCACCTGGCGGAACACCAAGGAGGAGCTGGAGGAATACTTCCAGGAAGTCAGCCACGAATCCCCGGCCTACTTCCGGCCGAACTTCTTCGTCAACACCCCGGACATCCTGACCGAATTCCTGCAGTACGGCGGGCCGGCCGCGTTCAAGATCCGGGCCGCGCTGGCCGCCACCGCGAGCCCCATCTGGGGCGTCTACGCCGGCTTCGAACTCTACGAGCACGTGGCCCGGCCCGGCGCCGAGGAGTACATCGACAACGAGAAGTTCGAGTACAAGGCCCGGGACTGGGACGCGGCCGCCGAGTCCGGCCGCACACTGGCCCCCTACCTCACCCGGCTCAATGCCATCCGGCACGCCCACCCCGCCCTGGGGGACCTGCAGAACCTGACGGTGCACAAGAGCACGGACAACGCCACCGTCGTCTATTCGAAGCACAAGACCCTCCCCGACGGCACGAAGGACACCCTGATCATCGTCGTCAACGTGGATCCGCACGGCATCCGCGAGAGTACGGTGACGCTGGATCTCGCGGCGCTGGAGCTGGACCCGGAGAACCTCACGCACAATGGCGGGTTCATGGTGGATGATCTGTTGACCGGCGAAAGCTGGGAGTGGGGGGAGTACAACTACGTTCGACTGGACGCCCATGTCGAACCCGCACACATTCTTTGCATCCGGAGGCAACACGCGTGAGTTTCAGCCCGACCAACCCCAACCAGCACTTCAGCCCGAAGGGGTCCTTTGAACTGAACGCGCCCGGCCTGCAGCACGATCCGCACTGGTACCGCAAGGCGGTCTTCTACGAGGTCCTGGTCCGCGGGTTCGCCGACGGAAACGGTGACGGCTCGGGTGACTTCCACGGGCTGATCGAGAAGCTGGACTACCTGCAGTGGCTCGGCGTCGACTGCCTCTGGCTCCCGCCCTTCTTCCAGTCCCCGCTGCGGGACGGCGGCTACGACATCTCGGACTACAACTCCGTGCTCGACGAATTCGGCACCATCAGCGATTTCAAGCGTCTCGTCGCGGAGGCCCACGCCCGCGGGGTGCGCGTGATCATCGACCTGCCGCTGAACCACACCTCGGACCAGCACCCCTGGTTCCAGGAGTCGCGCAAGGACCCGGACGGGCCGTTCGGTGACTTCTACGTCTGGAGCGACACGGACGAGAAGTACGAAGACGCCCGTATCATCTTCGTGGACACCGAGGAATCCAACTGGACCTTCGACCCGATCCGGCGCCAGTTCTTCTGGCACCGTTTCTTCAGCCACCAGCCCGACCTGAACTTTGAGAACCCCAAGGTCATCGACGCCCTCTTCGACGTCGTCCGGTTCTGGCTGGACCAGGGGATCGACGGCTTCCGCGCCGACGCCATCCCGTACCTCTTCGAAGAAGAGGGCACCAACTGCGAAAACCTGCCGCAGACCCACGAATTCCTGCGGAAACTCCGCAAGATGGTCGACGAAAACTACCCGGGCCGCGTGATCATCGCCGAGGCCAACCAGCCGCCGGCCGAAGTGGTCGAATACTTCGGCACCGAAGCGGAACCGGAATGCCACATGGCCTTCCACTTCCCGATCATGCCCCGGCTGTACTACGCACTGCGGGACCAGAAGGCCGCACCCATCATCGAGACGATGAAGGACACCCCGGCGATTCCCGAAGGGGCGCAGTGGGGCACTTTCCTGCGGAACCACGATGAGCTCACGCTGGAAATGGTCACCGCCGACGAGCGGGCGGCCATGCTCGGCTGGTACGCCCCGGACCCGCGTATGCGGGCCAACATCGGTATCCGCCGCCGGCTGGCGCCGCTGCTGGACAATTCCCGGTCTGAGATTGAACTCATCAATGCCCTGCTGCTCTCGCTGCCCGGTAGCCCGTTCCTGTACTACGGGGACGAGATCGGCATGGGAGACAACATCTGGCTCGAGGACCGCGACGCGGTCCGGACCCCGATGCAGTGGAACCCGGACCGCAACGCCGGGTTCTCCAGCGCGGACCCCGGCAAGCTCTACCTGCCGGTGATCCAGTCGCTGGTCTACAACTACAGCATGGCCAACGTTGAGGCCGAAGCCGCCCACTCGGGGTCGCTGCTGCGCTGGACCAGGCAGATCCTGAGCGTCCGGAAGGCCCACCCGGCCTTCGGGCTGGGCGGGTTCGAGCACGTCGAGGCCGACCACGACGTCGTCCTCGCCTACCTGCGCGAGTTGCCGGAGGGCAACTCGGCCGGCGAGGAGAGTGAGACCATCCTGTGCGCCTTCAACCTCTCCCAGCACCCTGTCGCCACCACCCTGCGGGTGCCGCGGTTCGCAGGGCGGGGCCTGCGGGACGTGTTCGGCGGCCAGGCGTTCCCCGGAATCTCGGAGGACGGCACCCTGACGCTGACCCTGGGCAGCCACGACTTCTTCTGGCTGCGGATCCGTTCGGCCGCCTCCAACCCCGCGTCGCCCTACACCCAGGCCATGCCCATCCTGTCCATCGAAGGCTGACATGACCCGACCCACCCTCACCCCCGCCCTGAGCGGTCTGCTCGGCGACTGGCTTCCGCGCCAGCGCTGGTTCCCCGTCAAGAGCGCGGCGTTCAGCTTCGCGCCCGCCGGCGGACTGAGCCTCGAGAGCGGTCCCGGCTCGCCCGACGCAGCCGAACTCGAGGTGCTGCTGCTGGCCGTGAGCTACCCGACGCCGAACGGCTCCCGGACCGACGTCGTCCAGGTCCCGCTCAGCATCCGCCGGTCGCCCCTGGCCGGGGCTGACACAGCGCTGATCGGGCAGGTTGCCGGATCCGGCCCCGCCGGTGCGGCCGCCGACGCCGGCGGCGGGCCCGAAGCCCGGTGGATTTACGACGGCGTCCACGACCCGGCGTTCATCGCGGCGTGGCTGGAACTCATCCGGCTCCGCGGCGCCACCCCCGCCGGGAACGCGTCCGGCCACCTCGTTGAGTCCGGCTACCGGCTGCCGCGGGCCACCGGCGTCGTGCAGGTTCTCACCGGGGAGCAATCCAACAGTTCGGTGATTGTCGACGACGGCGAATCGGCCGCGATCCTGAAGTTCTTCCGGGTGCTCTCCGACGGGCAGAACCCCGAAGTGGAAATCGGGGCTGCCCTGACAGCACGGCGCACCACTGAGGTGCCCGCCACCCTTGGCTGGGTCACCGGTGAATGGGAGACCCCGGCCGGGGAGCAAGGCGCCGCCCTGCGCGCGCGCGGCGAACTGGCCGTGGCGCACGAGTTTCTCGCCGGCGGGCTGGACGCCTGGCGTCTGGCCGTCAATGCCGCGACCATCGGCCGGAGCTTCGCAGCGGAGGCCCGCGGGCTCGGCGCCGCCACCGCCACGGTGCACCGCCGCCTGGCCCAGGCGCTCGGCGTCGCCTCCGAATCCGTCCCGGGCGGCGACATTGCGCCCGGAGTAGCCGAGCGGGTGCGGCAGTCCTGGGGGCAGGCCGGAGCCGCCGTCGGGCCTTACGGTGAAGCACTGAACGGACTCCTGCAGCGCCTCGACGGCAGCAGCGCCGGCCCCCTGCAGCGGATCCACGGCGATCTGCACCTCGGCCAGATCCTGCAGGTTCCGGGCGGCGCCGGAGACGCGCCGCGCTGGGCCATCCTCGACTTCGAGGGGGAGCCACTCCGGCCGATCTCGGAGCGGAACTTCCCGGACGTCCCCTTGCGGGATGTCGTGGGAATGCTCCGTTCCTTTGACTACGCCGCCGGCGCCGCCGTCCGCGAGCACCCGGAGGCAAACGTCCCGGCCACCTGGGTTGACGACTGCGCCGAGGCCTTCCTGGCCGGCTACGCCGGAGTCATCCCCGGCGGCATCGACCGCGATTCGCCGCTCTTCGTGGCCCTTTGGCTCGACAAAGCCCTTTATGAAGTCATCTACGAATTACGCAACAGGCCGGACTGGCTCGCCATCCCGGTCCACGCATCACGTCGTCTCCTCGGAAGTACAGGTTCCGGCGACCCCGCCGAAGCCGCAGTGGAAGGTATCAAAATGACAGGCTCAGCAAGTATCGAAAGTCCCGGAAGTCCGCTGCCGGTGGACGCGGATACCCTGGCAAGGGTCGCCGCCGGGGAACACCACGCGCCGCACTCCGTTCTGGGGGCGCACCTGGACGACCACGGACATGTCACCATCCGCACGGTCAAGCACCTCGCCGAAGCAGTCGCCGTTGTGACTGCTGCCGGTACGTACCCGATGACACACGAGTCCGGCGGCGTCTGGGTTGCCGTGCTGGAGCCGCTGGAATCCGGCCACGTGCCGGATTACCGGCTGGAAGTGAGCTACAAGGGCCAGGCGCCGCAGCCCGCCGACGACCCCTACCGCTACCTGCCCACGATTGGCGAACTCGACCTCCACCTGATCGGTGAAGGCCGCCACGAGCGCCTCTGGGATGTGCTCGGCGCTCACGTCCAGCACTACAAATCAGCCATGGGCGACGTCGACGGCGTGTCCTTCGCCGTGTGGGCGCCCAACGCCCAGTCAGTCCGGGTCAAGGGCGACTTCAACGGCTGGGATGGCCGGCAGCACTCGATGCGTTCCCTCGGCTCCTCCGGGGTCTGGGAACTGTTCATCCCCGGCGTTCCAGCAGGGGCGTGCTACAAATTTGAAGTCCGGACCAAGCACGGTTACTGGGTGGAGAAGGCGGATCCGCTGGCCTTCGGCACCGAGATTCCGCCGCTGACGGCGTCCCGCGTCGTGGAGCCCTCCTACGCGTTCAAGGACGCGGAATGGATGGAAACCCGGGCCGGACGGGATCCGCACAACTCGCCGATGAGTGTCTACGAAGTGCACCTCGGATCGTGGAAGGCCGGCCTCAGCTACCGCGAGCTGGCCAAGGAACTGGTTGAGTATGTCAAGTGGCTCGGCTTCACCCATGTGGAGTTCATGCCGGTGGCGGAGCACCCGTTCGGCGGCTCCTGGGGCTATCAGGTCACGTCCTACTTCGCGCCGACCTCGCGCTTCGGCCACCCCGACGAATTCCGGTACCTCGTGGACGAACTCCACCAGGCCGGCATCGGCGTACTGCTGGACTGGGTGCCGGCGCACTTCCCCAAGGACGAGTGGGCGCTGGCCCGGTTCGACGGCGAGGCCCTCTACGAGCATGCCGACCCCAATCTGGGCGAACACCCGGACTGGGGAACCCTGATCTTCGACTTCGGCCGACGGGAAGTCCGCAACTTCCTGGTCGCGAACGCACTGTACTGGCTCGACGAATTCCACATCGACGGCCTGAGGGTGGACGCCGTTGCCTCGATGCTCTATCTCGACTACTCCCGCGAGGCAGGCCAGTGGCAGCCGAACCGCTACGGCGGACGGGAGAACCTCGAGGCCATCTCCTTCCTCCAGGAAGTCAACGCCACGGTCTACAAGACCCACCCCGGTGCAATCATGATCGCCGAGGAATCCACCGCGTTCCCGGGCGTCACGGCGCCCACCAGCAAGGGCGGCCTGGGCTTCGGGATCAAATGGAACATGGGCTGGATGCACGACACGCTCAAGTACATGGCGGAAGAGCCGATCAACCGCAGGTGGCACCACGGCACCATCACCTTCTCGATGGTGTACGCCTACACGGAGAACTTCCTGCTGCCGATCAGCCACGACGAGGTTGTGCACGGCAAGGGTTCGATGCTCCGGAAGATGCCGGGGGACCGCTGGCAGCAGCTGGCGAACCTTCGAGCCTTCCTCGGCTACCAGTGGGCGCACCCGGGCAAGCAGCTGATCTTCATGGGCACCGAATTCGGCCAGGAGACCGAATGGTCCGAACAGTACGGCCTGGACTGGTGGCTGGCGGAGACCCCGGCGCACCGTGGGCTGCAGCTGCTGACCAAGGACCTCAACGAGGTGTACAGCGCCACACCGGCGCTCTACGAACAGGACAATGATCCCGCCGGCTTCCAGTGGATCAACGGCGGGGATTCAAACCGGAACGTCCTGACGTTCATCCGCCGGGACGCCAAGGGCAGCCCCGTCGTGTGCGCCTTCAACTTCTCGGGGGCCCCGCACGCCGACTTCCGGCTCGGCGTTCCCTCCGCAGGGGTATGGCAGGAACTGCTGAACACCGACGCCGAAGCGTACGGCGGATCCGGTGTCCTGAACGAAGGCAAACTGACCGCGACTGACCTCGAGATCGACGGCCAGCCGGCCACGCTCACCGTCACGCTGCCTCCGCTGGGCGCCGCGTACTTCAAACCCCTGGGGTAACGGGCGACTGGCAATAACGACTGGGCAGCCTGGCTTCCCTCAAAAAGCCCGGAATCCGCGTGGTTCCGGGCTTTTTGCTGCCCTTTTGAGGCCCCGCAGAGGGGCCGTTCGTCCTGCTTTTGTCAGCGGGGCAAAGTGGTGGTAGAGTTTATTTCCGCGCTGCTCCCCGGAGTTGAACGGCCACCAAGACCCAGAAGCCTCACGGCGAGAATGGGTTGGGGATGCCGATTTGACAAGGGTGAAGCGGCCCGGTAAGTTAGTGAAGTTGCTCCGGAGCGATCCGCGACCTGTGGTTGTGGTGGTGCCGGGTGTGTCTGTTGTTTGAGAACTCAATAGTGTGCCAAGTTTGTTGATACCAATT
>NZ_JBWZCG010000031.1:0-43834 GCF_059383415.1 Pseudarthrobacter sp. RHLT1-30-1 | reverse complement strand
TGGGGGGGTTTTTTGGTTTTGTTTTTTTTTCTTTCTCCGTTCCTTTGCGGATGTGTCTGTCCGCCCCCTCCAACGGCAGGTCGTTGGATTCTCACAAGGTGTCCGTCACCCCCAGTGTGGTTCCACGGGGGGTGAATGTCACGGCCCGCCCGGGTCAGCGGGTGTGGTGCGTGGGCTGGCGTTCGAAGACCGGCGTCGGCAGCCCTTCCATCCTGGCCTTGAGCTGCAGGGCCAGATAGTTGGAGTAGTGGCGGCTTTGGTGCAGATTGCCGCCGTGGATCCAGAGGTTGTCCACGTTGGTGGGCTTCCACATGTTGCGCAGTTCGCCTTCCCACGGGCCCGGGTCTTTGGGGGTGTCGGAGCCAAAGCCCCAGCACTTCCCGACGGCGTCGGCCACCTCGGGTGAGACCAGATCGGCCAGCCAGCCGTTCATGGACCCGTAACCGGTGGCGTAGATGATCGCGTCGGCTTCCAGTTCCGTGCCGTTGGCCATCACGACGGCGTTCCCGGTGATCTTGCCAACCTCGCCGTTGGCGAGCCTGACCCGGCCGTCGATGATCAGCTGGGAGGCGCCGACGTCGATGTAGTAGCCGGAGCCGCGGCGCAGGTACTTGAGGAACAGGCCGGAGCCGTCCACGCCGAAGTCCAGGTCGAAGCCGGCGGCTTCCAGCTGGGAGTAGAATTCTGCGTCCCGCTCGGCCATCTCCGCATAGACCGGGATCTGGGCCTCAGGCAGGATCCGGTAGGGCAGCGAGGCGAACAGCAGGTCGGCCTTCTCGGTGGTGACCCCGTTGGCCAGCGCCTGCTCGGAGTACAGACCGCCGAGGGCGAGGTCCATGAGGGATTCGCTGCGGGCGATGTGCGTGGAGGAGCGCTGGACCATCGTGACGTCGGCGCCGTGTTCCCACAGATCGGCGCAAATATCGTGCGCGGAGTTGTTGGAGCCGATGACCACGGCCTTCTTCCCGGTCCAGTCCCCGCCGCCCGGGTGCTTGGACGAGTGGTACTGCTCGCCGAGGAAGGACTCGGCGCCGTCGAACGCGGGGACGCTGGGGTACCCCGAAACGCCCAGGGCGAAGACGAGCTGCTTGGGGCGCAGGGTGACCGGTTCGCCGTCGCGCACCACCTCAACGACCCACTCCTGCGAGGATTCGTCGAAGCGCGCATTGGTGCATTCGGTTTTGGACCAGTAGTTCAGTTCCATGATCCGCGTGTAGTTTTCCAGCCAGTCGCCGATTTTGTCCTTGGCCGCGAAGACCGGCCAGTCGTCGGGGAACTTGATGTAGGGCAGGTGGTCGTACCAGACCGGATCGTGCAGGTGGAGGGACTTGTAGCGGTTCCGCCAGGAATCACCCGGGCGGTCGTTCTTTTCGATGATGATGGTGGGCACGCCGAGCCGGCGCAGCCGTGCCCCCAGCCCGATCCCGCCCTGGCCGCCGCCGATGATGACGGTGTAGGGCTGGTCTTCGTAGCCGAGCCGGGCTTCCTGCTCTTCTTTCAGTTCGAGCCACGACTTGCGGCCCTTGGTGATCTCGTGGGCGACACCCTTCTCCCGGTTGACCCCCTTCTTTTCCTCGAAGCCCTTGAGCTCCTGCATGGTGGTGAGCAGGGTCCAGCACTTCCCGTTCCGGAGCCGCAGGTGGGCGTACCCGCGTGCCTGGGCGGTCTCGAAATTCACCCAGGCTTCGGTGTTGGCCGCGTCCCCGGTGGCGTCCTCGGCCAGGGTCCAGTTGCTGGGCTGGACGTCGGCCAGGGTCGCGTCCAGCATCCGCCGGATATCGTCCTTGCCTTCGAGGGTCTTGAGGTTCCAGGTGAAGGAGACGAAGTCGCGCCAGTACGAATCGTCGTCGAAAAGGTCAAGCACGCCGTCTGTGTTGTGGCTGCGCAGCGCCTCATCGAACTGCGCCAGCCACGCCCCGACCACGCCGTTTGGAGTCTCAGGCATGTTTCCTCTTTCCGTTGCCAACTGTGGGCGGGTTCCGTTGGATGGCGTCTCGGCCATGCCGTGACCCGCATCACAAGTAAAGACCGCCGGGGGTTACAATCGGGTTACACGGAGCTCTCAGGCTCCTGGCCCGCGCTTCCGCCGGTCGGGGGTTGGCGGTGGCTGGCGGGGCGCGACGATTCGAGGGCGAGTTGGGAACATGAGCATGCGGCCGGGCAACCGCTCCCTCACGCCGTCCCCGGACCTGAGGTTTTCAGCGCCGGCGGAGTACGCCCGGGCGCTCCGGAAGGCCCACGAGGCCACGGTTTCCGGCACTCCGGGTCCGCATCTGTCGGCGTCCCTCGTCAAGTCCTGGCAGCGTTCCCTCGCGATGGGCATCAATCCCGATGGGCACCGGCCGGTTCACCGGCATGAAGTTTCCGAGGCGCGCACGCTCAGTGCAGGCCACCGGCTGGCCGCCGTGATGCCCGCACTGTCCCAGTTGCTGGCTGACGACACGGCGACCGGGCGCCACCTGTTGATCGTGACCGATCATGAAGGTGAAGTGCTGTGGCGCGTTGGCAGTAAACAGGCCTTGAAACTCGCGGACTCCCTGGAGTTCGTGGAGGGTGCGGACTGGTCCGAATCCGGGGTGGGCACCAACGCCATCAGCGAGGCCCTGGTGACGGGTGCCCCGGCACAGCTCTTCTCGGCCGAGCACCTCGTGCGGACCCATCACGACTGGGCCTGCACCGCGTCCCCGATTCGAGACCCGTTGACGGGGGAAATCGTGGGCGTTTTGGATGTTTCCGGCCCGTTCGAATCCGTTACGCCGGACAGCCTACGACTGGTGCGCTGCGGCGTACGTCTGGCGGAGGAGCTGTTGAAATCTGCTGGCCCTCCGTTCGGGGCCGACGGCAACGCGCGGGGATTTGCTGCTGCGGGACACTCCGGGGCCGGAGCCGCGTCCCAGTTGACGCTGCTGTTGCTGGGTGATGCGCCTTCTGCCGCGCTCGACGGCGGCAGCCGTCGCCCGCTGACGTTGCGCCGTGCCGAGATTCTGGCCCTGCTGGCGTCCCGGACCCAGGGCTGGAGCGCGGACGAGATGGCCTACGAGATCCACGGCGACGCGGGCACCGCTGCGGCAATCCGGACCGAGATGCACCGGATCCGCAGCATCCTGGGCAATGTGGTCGAAGCGAACCCCTACCGTTTCTCGTCCAGCGTCAGGGTCGTGACGGACGCCTCAATCGTGGCTGGCTTTTTGCGCGACGGACGGGTTGCCCAGGCTTTTGCCGCGTATCAGGCCAAACTCCTCAACCGCTCGAGCAACCTCGCCGTCGAAATCATGCGAGCAGAACTCAACGAAGCCGTCGGTGCCTCCATCCGCGCCAGCGGCGACGCGGCGCTGATGCTGCAGTGGTGCACGAGCGACATGGGCTCCTCGGACACGGCCGCAGCAGCAACGGCGGCCACTCTGATGGGACCCGGGGATCCGCGTTGCCAGCTGGTGACCGCGCGGATGGAAAGGGTCGACCGGGAGCTGCGGGCCTGAGCGCGGCGTCTGCAGTGTGCCTGCGCGCGCCGGACCTTATCCCCAGAGCTACGGAGCTGGCGTTACGACGCCGGGGCACCCTTGACCTTGCGGGTTGCGGAGGCAGTCATCAGCGAAGTTCCGGGTGATGGAGCGCCAGACGCTCACGGTCTGCGGCGGGGCACTGAATTGCCCCTGGCCCGGGATGGGCAGGGGCGGCCCGCCGTTGACGGAATACGTCCCCTGGAAATGGGTCGTCAGCACGACTGAGAAATCGCCGGTCTCGGTGTAGACGTGGCTGGTGGCCGTCTCTTCGCCCCAGCGGTCCTGCGGGAGGGCTCCGCCAGCCGCGGTCTGCGGCCCCAGCGAGGTCCCGTCGCCGTAATTCCAGGTGTACTGGACGGGCTTGGCAACCACATGGACTTTCTGCGCCAGAATCGAGATGTCGAATTGCTGCTCAGCGGCCTCTGCAAAGAAGTTAGTCTCGGCACCCCGCAGCGTGTGCGGACTCGGCTGCGCCGTGGCAGTGCCTGCAGCGACCGGCAGCCGCTGGAACTCCGCGTGAATCATGGCAGCAATCCTGGGCAGCAGATCCTCCGGTCTGGGGTCGAACAGACACGTCGGTCCGGAGTGGTAGCTCCAGGTGGGGTTGGGTATACCCGCCGGGGCTTTCAGCCAGACGACCGGTATTCCGTCCTTGCCGTCGGGGCCGTTCTTACAGTCCACGAGGACGGCCAGGCAGTCCGTGTCGAAGTCGCCGCCGCCCAGGTGGCACTGAAGTTCGTACTTGTATTGATAGGGATCGGCTTGAGGTACGCCAGGTTGAAGGGCTACGAACTTCCCCGTCGCTGGGTCCAGTCTCCAGCCGCCGACGTTGACGCTGTCCGGCTTCCAATCCCCGAAAATTTCAGGCGGCTCCGCTAGAGCGGTCGGTGGCGCGATAAACATGACGAAGGTTACCGAGATGGCCAGCGCGCTCAGTAGGCGGCGGGTTCCGACGAAGCGCATGATCTAGCCGACAATTCTGCCGACATTTACGACGGTCCATGTCCCACCGCCGAAGGTGACGAACAGAAGGTTGCCGGTATCGTCCGGCTGAGGATCACTACGGGCGACGCTAGCATCCTGCCGCATATACGTAAGCGGAGTTTGCTGTGCTTGAACGACAACCTGATAAGTGGCATCCGCGTCGCGAACAAAATCACTGCTGACCGAAGGAGTGGTGATCTTCCCACCTATCAACCAGCGCCCTTCAGTGTGCCAGGCATTGATAACGCCTTTTGCCTTTGCACATGGCTCACAACTCGGCGACGTAACTGCATCGAATTGCGTTAGTTCGCCGGTCTCGTATCCGTAGCTGAGCAGGCTGAACCAGTAAGAAGCGAATGCAATTGCGCCTTCCTTCGTCTCCGCCTTCGCTGCCTCCGGCAATACGGGAACCGGCACATTCTGGGCCCGGCCCGTGGCGTCGGCTGGTTTGTAACTGGGCGTCGGCGTCGGGGTGGGAGTTGGTGCCGGCGACGCCGTCGCACTGGAGGATTCTGGGGCCGCCGTCGCGCCCGGGGTTGTTCCGCCGCCGGTGCAGGCGGTGAACGGCAACATCGTCAGCGCGACCAGGGCTGCGCAGATGCGTCTGCGTCGGACAAAAGTTGGAGTGCGAGATGTCATGGTCAGCTATTCCCCCCGATAGAAATCAAGACGCCTGAAGCCAAACACTGCCTTAAGGGTAACTGACATCACATTTTGGAGCTCAAGGTTATCCACAGGGCCGGGCCCCAGTCCCACGCTCCCCACTATCGCGGCACGTCAAACCCGCTTTTGGCCGACACACGCCGACTTCCGCGCGTCAGCCACTGGCGCTTTTCTACACCGCCCAGAACAATGAACCCATGATGTTCGAACATGCAGACGAAAACCCCATCCTCAACCTTGACGACGACCAGAGCTGGAAGCTGATCGAGGCCACCAAGCACGGCAGGCTCGTTCTCATCGTGGGCGGCGAGCCCGATATCTTTCCGGTGAACTATGCCGTGAGCGGCAGGAAGCTCTACCTCCGGACGGCCCCCGGCAACAAACTCGCTGAACTGACCATCAATTCCAAGGTGCTGTTCGAAACAGACGGCATCCTCTCCGACGAGGCCTGGTCGGTTGTGCTGCGCGGCACGGCCAGGGTGCTCGACCAGTCCGCCGATATCGCGGCGGCTGAGGCGCTGGGGCTCAAGCCGTGGGTGCCGACCCTGAAAGACTTTTACGTCGAGATCGAGCCCACCTCGGTCAGCGGGCGCCACTTCCAGTTCGGCGAGCACCCGGAACGGGAAATCTAGCCGACGTCCGACGGCGGCGGCCGCCCGTCCGCCGTCGGGCAACCGGGCGCCCCGCCCGCCCTGCCGCCTAGACTTAAACCATGGCGGACAAGCTGACTCCCGAGCGGCGCAGCTGGAACATGTCCCGGGTCCGCGGGAAGAACACCAAGCCCGAGCTGCTGGTGCGAAAGCTGCTCCACGCCTTGGGCTACCGTTACCGGCTGCACGGTACCGCCAGCGGCGGACGGCTCCCCGGCAACCCTGATCTGGTCTTCGCCGGCCGGCACAAAGTCATCTTCGTCAACGGCTGCTTCTGGCACTTCCATGACTGCAGGGTCGGGCAACACGCCCCGAAGGCCAATGCCGAGTTCTGGGAGACCAAACGCAGCCGGACGCGGAGCCGCGACGCCGAACAGCGCCTACTGCTGCAGCGCTCGGGCTGGGAAGTGCTCACCGTCTGGGAGTGCGAACTGAAGGATCTCTCCGCGCTGGAACAGCAATTGGATGCTTTTCTGCTGGCCCGCAAGCCACTCCCGGCCAGTGAATCCGTGGACTGATCTCCGGCCCCAGGTCCGTCTGCGGGCCGGAACGGTCCGTGCACGCAACCAGGGACACGCGCGGCGACGAACTTCAGGAAACGACACTTGGCCACGCCGGAGCGCTGCTCAAAAAGATAGGGCTATCTCGGGTAATATCCGAGTCTTGGGGACAAGGACTCTGTTGGGTCCGCACTTACTCGTAACTACTCCACGGGAGAGCGCCAGATGCCGCACTTGCTGAGGTCCACCACGCCGCTGAGCACCACTACACGGCCATCGAAGTCCTCCCACGATTTCCGGCCGCAGGATTGCATGCGGTCACCCGAGGTCGACCACGATCTCGGCCCCCTGCGCCAGCAGGTGTCCCAAATCGTCGATGCGATTCTCTCCGACACCAAGCCCGAAGACGCGAACGTACGCGAACAGCTCCGCTGGCACATCGCCAACAACCCCGGCCGGCCGGAAAAGGCGCTCCTGAGCCACCTGCTGGCTGTCTCCGCGGAACAGGACGCCGGCTAGCAGCACCCAGCACGTCAGCGGCTGATGGTCGCCTGACGCACGACTTCGCCCCACGACTGTTGCGCGAGGTCCGCGACGGCGGCCAGGATGTCGGCCGGCGGCTTTGACAGGTCCAGCGGGAACTCCACCACGTCAATGTCAGTGTTCAGGATCCGGCGCAGCTTGAGCTCTCCCGCGCCTGGGTACACCAGCCAGGCCGTCGGAACCCGGAGCGAAGTGCAGTAGGCGAGCATCCGGTAGTGGTCCGCCGACAGTGACGCCCCGACGTCGGCCGCGGCCTGGTACCTGGCGTCGTAGACCATCACGGGCCGCCCGCCCAGCAGGTGGACGGCTCCGGGCTGCACCACGATCCGGTCCGAATCGTTGACGGCCTCGTTGAGGAGGGCGTTGTACCGCAGGCGCATCTCCCCCGGGAAGGCCGCCATGGCCTCGCGCAGCGCGGTGCCGACAAAGTCCGAGAACACAACGGACATGTCCACCACAAACGACGCCGACTGCTGCGCGCCGTCGCCGGCCTCCGCCGAGGAGTGGCGCAGGATCACCTCGGCGAGCCGCAGCGCGGCCTGGTACCGGGTGTTCATCCGGCTCGCCCGCCAGGCCGGCAGGGGCGCGCCGGACTGCAGTCGCGTCACGGCCGCGAGCTTGCCCTTGAGCCGGCGAAGCCGGCTCAGCACTTCCGGCCGCACCCCCGGGACCTGGGACATCCGTTCCAGCGCCGCCCGCAGGATCCGGTTCTCCGCGATGTCCTCGGTGAACTCGTCGTAGGACACTTCGAGGGGAACGAGCATGCCAGGCCGTCGGGAGATCTGGTCCGAAATACGGATCCTTCCCTTGACCGTCCGCAGCGATTCGTCCACGGTGAGGTAGCCCTGCAGCACACCCCGGCTCAGCGCGCGGTCCGCAAGCTGGGCCAGCGACTCGGCCAGCGCGCTCCACAGATCCGCCTCCTCAATCGCGGCGACGGAATCCTCCCGGAAGCCCTGGTCGCCGGCGTAACCGAGCAGGAACAGCAGCCGGCCCAGGCCGAGCCGTTCCTTGGGCCGCACCTCGAGCTGCAGCGTTGGGGTGCGCACCGAACCGACCTTCCCGACGGGCTCGATCCGGTACAGACCCATGCCCATCGGCGAGGCCCTGGCCAGGCCGCTGCCGTTGACGTAGGCCGCGCTGGCCGCGTCGAGCCGGTCAACGACGCCGCCGGAGAGTTCGTCCAGGACGATCCGGCGGACCGGAGCGGTGCCGCGCCCCCCGCGGCCGGCGGTCCCCCGCTGGCTAGACGCGCGCAAGGCGGTCAAGCAGTTGGTCCAGTCCGAACCGTTCCTCCAACTGCGCCCGGTTCAGCTGGCCGTGGTAGTGCTCCTCCAGCAGCGGCATCAGCTCGTACTTCCAGATCCGGCGCAGGCCCTTGGGCGTCTGCGCCGACGGCTTCATGAAGTACGACGGGCCGATCATCAGGTCCCGGTCCCACTCATCGATGGCATCGTTCAGCGCATCCATCAGCGCAGCCGGCGTCGTGTCCAGATCCCGGGCCTGCAGGAACCGCAACAGTGACCCCTTCACCGGCTCGGTCTTGGGGTGCAGCTCAATAAAGGAGAAGCGCCGGCGGATCGCGGCATCCATCATCGCAATGGACCGGTCGGCGGTGTTCATGGTGCCGATGATGTAGAGGTTGTCCGGCAGCGTGAACGGCTCATTGGGGCTGTACTGCAGGTAGATCCGGTCATCGCGGTATTCGAGCAGGAAGTACAGCTCACCGAAAACCTTCGCGAGGTTCGCGCGGTTCATCTCATCGATGATCAGGAAGTACGGCTTGCTCTCGTTCCCGGGTTTGGCGGCCTCTTCGGCGATCCGGCGCAGCGGCCCAGCCACGAGTTTGAAGGACACCTGCCCTTCATCCGTCTTGTCCGGACGGAAGCCCTCGAAGAAGTCCTCGTAGGCGTAGGAGGGGTGGAACTGCACCAGCTTGACCCGCTCGTCGGTGGTGTCGCCGGCGAGCTGGGCGGCCAAGTGCTTGGCCAGATACGTTTTACCGGTCCCGGGCGGACCGTACAGCACCAGCTGGCGGTTCTCCTCGAGCAGTTCGGCGATCTCCTGCAGCGGCTCGAGGTCCATGTGCAGCGACGCGGCGAACTCCGGCGTCAACGGGCGGAACCCTTCACAGGGAGGTTCGACGACTGCGGCCGGCTCGGCGCCGTCGCCCTCCTCGGCCTCCGCCTCAGCGGGCAGGAGCGCCTCCAGGGCCTGGATAACGCGGGTAATGTCCACGACGATGCCCGAGGTGGCCAGCTGCCGCTGCACGTGGCGGGGCAGCTCGGTGATGTTGTGGGACTCGTCGAACCAGCGGACCTTCCGGCGCAGCTGGCGGTTGTCCTCCCGGTGTCCGGGCTCACCCAGGACCACGCCCACCCGGACGGTGCCGGAGGTCTGGTACAGCGCCAGGTCGCCGGGCTTCATCACGGTCAGGAACGCGAAAACTGCGGTTTTGGTGTCCTCGCGTTCGACGTAGCCGAGGTGTTTATAGTCCTCATCCACGGCATGCTGGACCAGCCCGGCGGTGACGCCTGGGTCCAGCAGCCGGAGGTGCTCGACATCGAGCGTCACCGTCTCCTCGGACTGCCAGGTGCCGAGCAGGTCGGGGTTGTCGTGGTGGGTGCGCAGCAGCCAGGCCCGCTGCCCGGGGTCGCCGACCTTGCGCCACTGGCTGACCAGCTGCCGGGAGTACCAGTCGATCCGCTGCCCGGCCTGTTCGTCCAGGTGCAGCCGGATGCGGTGGATGTCGGCGGAAACATCCTCGTCGCTGTCGCCCTTCGCGCCGCCCACGAGGGAGGCAAAGGCGTCCCGGATCTCCTGGCGTTCGACGTCGGCCACCACGGGCTCGAAGTAGCTCGGCCAGACAAGGAATTCGATGCTGCGGCGGATGGCCGGCTGGTCATCCGGCGTGCCGGCAACCAGCCGGTGGAACACCAGCGGATCCTTGACCGCTGCGGCGACGGCGCCCGCCGGACGCTGCGCCACGTGCTGCACGAACCGGCAAAGCCATTTCAGGTGGTCCCAGATGGTCCAGTTGAACTCCGCGGTGCGGTCCCGGATGACGCCGTGGTCCGTCATGCCCGCGAACAGCTCGTCCGGCAGCTCCAGCGGCGGCTCCAGCCAGGACGCGGCTTCGGCCACCCTCGCCCGCTTGACCTTAAGGGACTTCACCTCGTGCGCCAGCGGCAGGGACTGCAGGAAGAGCAGCTCCACGGCCAGCTGTTTGGCGCCCCGGGAGGCGTCCTGCAGGTTCTGCCGCAGGTTCGTCATCATGGGTGCCTTTGGGTCCGGCACCCCACGTTCAAGGCGATCGAGCAGCTCCGCGGCAGCCTGCACCGACCACGTTCTGGTGCGCCCGTCCAAGGCCGAGGGCTTTCCGTTCAGCCCCGGCCCCAAGACAAACCAGGCCGCGTCCTCAATCTCCTTGGAGATCCCGAGGGCACGGTGCATGGCAGGCTTTTTGGCGGGGGTCATGCTTTCAATTTACAGGCTTAAGCCGGCCGCCCGCATCACGGCGCCGCCCCAAGTTACCGAACAGTAACTCCACGCTATGACTCCGCGCGCAACTCCGCGCGCGGTGCTGGCTGCTACTTGGCCGCAGGGCCCCGCTTGACGCCGAAGGTGAAGTAGCTGCCCGGGCCGACGAAGTTGACCAGGGTCGCCACCCGCCACATCGTCTTGCTGCCGCGGATCTGTTCGGCCGGGCGGTGTGAGATGTCGCGCTGGGCCGCGACCAGGAGCGAGAGCTGGACGATGGCGGCCGTGATGGTCCCGAACTTCGCCATCGGCGAGAGTTCCTTCCAGGACTTCTTCCGGGCGTTCCGCTTGCGCTTGTCGGCCATGACCTGTGCTCGTTTTTTCACCATAGTGAGTGCTCCTTGGCTTCCGGGCTGGGGCGTCCGGGGCTGGCTGCCCGCGGGTTGTTCATTCTAGGGGTCGATCGGTGGAGCGAGGTAGAGGCTACCGGACCGGGTGGGCGGAGTCCGCGGCCGGAGCGGCCTGGTCCGCGGCCGGGGCGGCTTGGTCCGGGGCCGGGTGGGTTGCCGTGTGCCCGGCCATGTACGGCGCCAGGTTGTCCTTCTGCCCCGGCGTGAGCCTGAGGACCCGTCCGGTGGCCTCGTCCACGAACGCCAGGTGGCTGGTGGCCCGGACGCAGTCCTCCCCCGTGACGGGGTCCTGGACCAAATAGTGGATGTCGAAGCTGGCACCCTTCACCGCGCCGATCCACAGCTGGACCACCGCCGGTATGTTGCGGTACTCGAGGGTCCGGACGTAGCGGATCTTGTGCTCCACGATCAGCGCCAGGGTCCCCTCCGGGACCGCGTTGAACAGCGCCACCGGAGGCTCCACCCCCGGCAGCCCGGTGCCGCGCGGCGGTCCGAAGGCCGCGATGCGGGCCTCCTCGAGGATCCGGACGACCTGGACGTTGTTGATGTGGCCGTAGGCATCCATGTCGCCCCAGCGCATCGGGATCTGCACCTCGATGCGCCGGGGGCCGGCGGCAGGGAGAGCGCCAGGGACGGCGGCGGCGCGGCCGGCGGCGTTCAGCTGCGCACCGCCGTCGGGTCGTCGGCCGTGTTTTCCGAAAAGGCCGTCTCCGCGTCTTCGCCGGCGAACTGGGACATGTACAGGCGGTAGTAGGCCCCCTGGAGGTCCAGCAGCCGGGCGTGGTTGCCCTGCTCCACAATCCGGCCGGCCTCCATCACCAGGATGGTGTCGGCGTCGCGGATGGTGGACAGGCGGTGCGCGATCACGAAGCTCGTGCGGTCGGTCCGCAGCGCGGCCATGGCCTTCTGCACGAGCACTTCGGTGCGCGTGTCCACCGAGCTGGTGGCCTCGTCCAGGATCAGCAGCGAGGGATTCGCGACGAAGGCCCGGGCGATGGTGATCAGCTGCTTCTCGCCGGCGCTCACGTTGTTGCCTTCCTCATCGATGATGGTGTTGTAGCCGTCCGGGAGGGCGCGGACAAAGCGGTCCACGAAGGTGGCCTTGGCCGCCTCCATCACCTGGTCCTCGGTGGCGTCCAGCTTGCCGTAGCGGATGTTGTCGTAGATGGTGCCGCCGAAGAGCCAGGCGTCCTGCAGCACCATGCCTACCTTGGCGCGCAGTTCCGCTCGGCTCAGGTGGGTGATGTCGACCCCGTCCAGGGTGATGCTGCCGCCCTGGAGCTCATAGAAGCGCATCACGAGGTTCACCAGGGTGGTCTTGCCGGCCCCTGTGGGCCCGACGATCGCCACGGTGTGCCCGGGCTCCGCGGTGAAGGACAGGTCCTCGATCAGCGGTTTGTCCGGGGTATAGCTGAAGGTCACGTGCCGGAATTCGACGTGGCCGTCGGTCTTGGCCGGCAGCTGCTCCGTGGCGGTCTCGGCGTCCTGTTCCTCGGCGTCGAGGAATTCAAAGACGCGTTCCGCGGAGGCGACGCCGGACTGCAGCATGTTCGCCATGCCCGCCATCTGGCCCAGCGGCTGGGTGAACTCGCGCGAGTACTGGATGAACGCGGTGGCGTCGCCAAGGCTCATCCCGCCGGAGGCCACCCGCAGCCCGCCGACGACGGCGATCCCGACGTAGCTGAGGTAGGACACGAACTGCATAACCGGCATGATCATGCCGGAGACGAACTGCGCCGCGAAGCTGGCCTTATACAGCGCCTCGTTCCGCTCGTCGAAGCGCTCCAGCATGTCGGCGTCGCGGCCGAAGACGCGGACGAGGTCGTGTCCGGAGAAGGACTCCTCGATCTGGCCATTGAGCTCGCCGGTGTTCTTCCACTGGGAGGCGAAGAGTTTCTGGCTGCGGGAGCCGATGATTCCGGCGGCGACGGCCGAGAGCGGCAGCGCGACCAGGGCAATCAGGGCCAGTTGCCAGGACACGATGAACATCATGATGACGATGCCGATCACCGTCAGCGCCGAGCTCAGCAACTGCGCGAACGCCTGCTGCAGCGCCTGCTGGATGTTGTCCACGTCGTTGGTGACCCGGGAGAGGATGTCACCGCGCTGGCGGGTGTCGAAGTAGTTCAGCGGGAGCTTGTTGAGCTTCTTCTCGGTGTTGTCGCGCAACTGGCGGACCACCCGCATGACCAGGATGTTCAGGACATAGCCCTGCAGCCAGAGAAAGATGTTGGCGACGAAGTACATCACCAGCACCACGCTGATCAGGAACGCGAGCTTCTGGAAATCGATGCCGACGCCGGGGATGAGGTCCATTTTCGCGAGCATGTCTGCCACGTTGTCCTGGCCCTGGGCGCGCAGGCCTTCGACGAACTGGTCCTTGGTGACGCCGGCCGGCAGTTGTTTGCCAATGACGCCGCCGAAGATCACGTCCATCGCCTGGCCGAGGATCCGGGGTGCGACAACGTTCAGGACTACAGCGACCGTCACCATCGCAAGGACGACGATAATGCCGGTCCGCTCCGGCTTCAGCAGCCCCATCAGCCGCTTCGCGGAGGGCCAGAAGTGCTGGGCTTTCTTCGCGGGCGTGCCGCCGAACATCCCGCCGTCGGCTTCGCCGGGCTTGTATTCCTCCTCGACGAAATCGTCGTCGGGGTCGGCCGCGAGCTGGGAGTCCGGGTCCTGCGGGCCGGGGGTTGCGCGGTCCTGTTCGCTGTTGTTTGGGGAGACGTACTCTTTGGTGCTCATGCCACGGCCTCTGCAGTCAGCTGGGATTCAACAATTTCCTGGTAGGTACTGGAGCTTTGCAGCAGTTCCTCATGCGTGCCGCGGTCCACGATCCGCCCGTTGTCGAGCACCAGGATCTGGTCGGCGTCGGCGATGGTGGAGACACGCTGGCCGACAATGATCACGGTGGCGTCGGAGGTCTTCGCCTTGAGGGCCCGGCGGAGCCGCGCGTCGGTGGCGACGTCGAGGGCGGAGAAGGAGTCGTCGAACAGGAAGACCTTGGGCTCGGTGACGAGGGCCCGGGCGATGCAGAGGCGCTGGCGCTGGCCACCCGAGACGTTGGTGCCGCCCTGGGCGATCCGGGAACCGAGTCCGTTCTTCTTCGCAAGCACAAAGTCATCGGCCTGGGCCACGGTCAGGGCGTCCCAGAGCTGCTCGTCGGTGGCTTCGGGCCGGCCGAAGCGCAGGTTGTGCTCGATGGTCCCGGAGAACAGATACGGCCGCTGCGGCACCATGGCCACGCGCTGCGTGATCTCCGCGCGGTCCAGGTTGGTGACCGGGACGCCGTCGAGCAGCACCTCCCCCGAGTCCGCGTCGTAGAGGCGGGGCAGCAGGGCCAGCAGGCTGGTCTTGCCGGCGCCGGTGGAGCCGATGATCGCCACGGTCTGGCCGGGCTCGGCGGTGAAGCTGATGTTGCTCAGGACCGGAGCCTCGGCGCCGGGGTAGGCGAAGGAGACGTTCCGGAACTCCACGCGGCCGGCCTTTTCGCCCGGTGCCACCGGGGTGAGGGTCTGGTGGATGGAGGGTTCGACGTCGAGCACCTCGCCGATGCGGTCCGCGCAGACCGAGGCGCGCGGAATCATCATGGCCATAAAGGTGCCCATCATGACCGCCATCAGGATCTGCAGCAGGTACTGCAGGAACGCCGTCAGCGAGCCGATCTGCATCTCGCCGGCTTCCACCCGCTGGCCGCCGAACCACAGCACAGCCGCGGTGGAGATGTGCAGGATCATGCCGATCGCGGGGAACATCAGCACGAACAGGGCGCCGATCTTCAGTGAAACGTCGGTGAGCTCCTTGTTCGCGGCACCGAAGCGCTTCGCCTCGTGCGGCTCGCGGACAAATGCGCGGACCACGCGGATGCCGATGATCTGCTCGCGGAGGATGCCGTTGAGCCGGTCGATCTTCACCTGCATGGAGCGGAAGAGCGGCATCAGGCGGACCACGAGGTAGCCGACCACCACCACGAGCAGCGGAACGGAAACCCAGACCAGCCAGGACAGGTTGAGGTCCTCGCGGAGGGCCATGAAAATACCGCCGATGCACATGATGGGCGTGGCCACCATGAAGTTCAGCCCCATCAGCATCAGCATCTGCACCTGCTGGACGTCGTTGGTGCCGCGGGTGATCAGGGTGGGGGCACCGAAAACGTTGACGTCCTTCGCGGAGAAGCTCGTGACCTTGCGGAACACGCCGCGGCGCAGGTCGCGGCCAAACGCCATGGCGGCCTTGGACCCGAAGTAGACCCCGGCAATCGCGGTGGCGACCTGGACCAGGGCGACGCCGAGCATTACCCCGCCGGTGCGCCAGATGTAGTCGGTGTCGCCGCGGGAGACGCCCTCGTCGATGATCTGGGCGTTCAGGCTGGGAAGATACAGCGCCGCAATGGTGGAGACGAGCTGGAAGAAGATGACCGCCCAGATGTACGGCAGATACGGCTTCGAATAGCGCCGTATAAGAGTGACAAGCATGCCCACGGGTCCTTAGCGAATAGTTGAGGCTGGAGAAGCAAGAGGTGCGCCGTCAAGGGATATGCACCCAGTAGTACCAAAGGGGGCCGACAGCCATAGGCAACTCTACGAAACGACCGGCCCGGACGGAACACCGGACACAGAAAATCAAGAGGACACCGCGGTGGCGGGCCTTTTGAGGTTTGGGAGACAACGTGAGTCACCGTGAACCACAGTAGTCACTCCGGGTCTCAGTAGTTTCGGAAAAAGAACCGGTAGTCCACTGGGTAGCGATTACTCGTGCCCGCCCGCGTCCGGCGGCCTAGCGTGAAGTTGTCAGTTACTGGACAACACTGCAGGCAACGAAGGTTATCTGGGAACCGCTGTTGAGCCCTCGGCTCCGCTAAGAGCAGGCATCCCGCAGGCTGATCAGTTAGAAATGATCCAGATGGAGCACTGCCATGAAGAAGGTTCTAGCAGCGGCCGGCATTGCCGGTCTTGCCCTACTAACAATTAGCGCCCCCGCAACTGCCGGCCCAGACGACAAAATCAGCATCTGCCACGCGACCGGCTCGGACTCCAATCCGTACCAGGAAATTACGATCAGCGAGAACGGACTTAACGGACACAACGCCCAGGGTGTGCACGACGACGACATCGTTCCGGCCCCGGCCAAGGGCTGCCCGGGCGCCGCCGACGGAGACCACGGATCGGAATCCAAGAAGGTCACCATTTGTCACGCGACCGGATCTGAGAAGAACCCGTACGAGGTCATCACCATTTCCGAACAGGCCTGGCTCAACGGGCACAAGGACGGACACAACGGCCACACGGACATCTACCCGGTCCCGGCAAAGGGGTGCGTAAAGGCCCACGACGACCACGAGGAAGAGGAAGAGAACCCGGGCGGTGGTGGAGACACCACAGTGCCGCCTGCTGTCGTTCCGCCGGGCGAAGAGGAAGTTGAGGTTGAGGTTGAGACCGTAGCCGACGTAACGGCGGTTGTACCCTCAGGTGCCGGCGTTGGTGCAGCCGCTGCCGTCAACCGGGGATTCAACGCTCAAACTGCCGTTTCCGGCCAAACCGACGCCGGACTTCCGGGATGGGTGGGCGGCCTGGCGGTCCTCCTGACGGCCGCTTCGATGGTCGCGTTGAGGCGCAGAGAACGCGCGCAGAACGCGGACGCAACCCTGTAGGAGTTGCTGCTGGGGAGGGGCACCGGACCCGCCAGGGCCGGTGGCCCGACCTTTTCGATCTCACGAAGGAGCCCCGATGCCCTTCCCCTACTTTCCGTCCCGCGGTTCAACGCCCACGAAGCGGCGGACCTGGAACCGCGGCGATCTGCTGCTTCTGGCTTGCGGTCTGGTCGCTTTCCTTGTCATGGCGTTCCTGTCCGGACCGGCAACTCCCGCCGGGTCCGACCTGGCCGGCGCCGCACCGGCACCCCGGGCGCTGGTGGTTCCGGCAGGCCCCAGCGCCGTCGCGCTTGAGAACAGTGCTGCGGCTTCTGGCGCCGCCGGCACCGCCGTCGCGCCAACGGAAGCCGCAGGGCTTCCCGTGCTTCCCGCCGCGGCGGCGCCCCTCCACATTGTATATCCGGCGGCCGGTTTTGACGTCGTGGTCCACCCGCTGGATCCCAGCCCGGCCGACATCGAATCCCAGACCATCGTGCCGCCCGTGTCCCTGGACGGGTTCTGGGTGACGACTTTCGGCACGCCCGGCGCGGGATCGGTCAACACGACCTACATCATGGGCCACAGCTGGGATGGCCGGGACGCACCGTTCAATCGCCTCAGTTCAGGCACCGCCGTAGGGGATATCTTCGAAGTGACGACGGCCGCCGGCACCATCAGTTACCGGGTCGATTCCATTTCCACCGAAGCGAAACCCTCGCTCAAGGACCATCCGATCTGGCAGGTTGTACCCAATCGACTCGTCCTGATCAGCTGCTACACGGAAGATCTCTACGGGAAAAACGTGATCCTGGTGGCTTCCCCCGCCGCCTAGTCCCTCCGGTGCTGGCTGGCGCGTTCGCGGCCGAGGACGTCGACAAATTCCCGGTCGAGGTCGACGATTCCGGTTCGGGTCATGGGGTCGCCGGATACGGGTACAGCGGATGCGGCCGTGGCGTGGGCAGCAGGAGCGGTCGCAGAACCGGCAGCCGGGCCGCCGTCGTCGTCGTTGCCGCCTCTGGCGGAGGGCTTGACGAGGTCAACGGTGCGCCGCAGCGGTTCTTCCTTGATGAGCAGGACCGCACCCAGGGCAATCAAGGCAACGACCGCGGAGATCATGAAGATCTGGGCCGTTGCGTCACCGTAAGCGGCCCGCATGATCTCGCGGACGGGCTCCGGCAGGTCCTTGAGGTCCATGCTGGCGCCGACTCCCCCGCTGCTGGGGATCCCGGCGGCGGCGAGGCCCTCGGTGGCGAGTTGCTTGACCCGGTTGCCCATCACGGCGCCCAGGACGGAGACGCCGATGGCGCCGCCGACCGAGCGGAAGAATGCCACCGAGGCGCTGGCGGTCCCGATGTCGCGGGCCCGCACGGTGTTCTGCACTGCCAGTACGAGGTTCTGCAGCAGCAAGCCCAGGCCGAGGCCGAGGACCGCGGTGTAGAGGCCGGCCAGCCACAGCTCGGTGGTGTGATCGATGGTTCCGGTCAGGCCAAGGCCGCTAATGAGCAGGATCGAGCCGGCGACCAGGTACCGCTTCCATTTTCCGGTCCGGCTGATCAGCTGGCCGGAGACGACGGAGCCGATCAGGTTGCCGGCGATCATCGGCAGGGTCAGGAGTCCCGCTTCGGTAGGTGATGCGTCGCGGGCGACCTGGAAGTACTGGCCCAGGAACGTGGAGGAACCGAACATCGCGACACCGACGGCGATCGAGGCGAGGATGGCCAGGGCGGTGGTGCGCTGCGAAATGATCTTCAGCGGAATGATCGGCTGCGAGACCTTGGATTCAACCAGGACCAGCAGGGCCAGCAGGACAATGCCGCCGCCCACCATGGCCACGGTCTGCCAGGACCACCAGTCGTAGTAGTCCGGGTTGCCGGCGAAGGATACCCAGATCAGCAGCAGGCTGACACCGGAGGTCAGCAGGATCGAACCGAGCCAGTCGATCTTGGCGGGGCGCCTGACGTGCGGCAGTTTCAGCGTGACCTGCAGCAGGATCAGGGCGATAATCGCCAGCGGAACACAAACGAAGAACGTCCAGCGCCAGCCCAGCGGACTGTCCACGATGAAGCCGCCCAGCAGCGGGCCGCCGGCGGTGCCGACGGCCATAACGGCGCCCATGTAACCGGAGTATTTGCCGCGGTCACGGGGCGGAATGATGGAACCGATGATGGCCATCGACAGTGCGGTGAGCCCGCCCATGGCAACACCCTGGATCACGCGGGCGGTCAACAGCAGCGGGATCGTCTCGGACAGGCCCGCCATGACGGAGCCGGACACGAAGATCACAATGCTGAGCTGGACCAGCATCTTCTTGTTGAACAGATCGGCGAGCTTGCCCCAGATCGGGGTGGTTGCGGCGTTGGCCAGCAGGGCCGCCGTGATCACCCAGGCGAAGTCCGTCTGGGTCCCATTGAGCTCGGACATGATCGTGGGCAGGGCGTTGGCGACGATCGTGCTGCTGATGATCGCGGTGAAGAAGGCGGCCAGCAGGCCGGTCAACGCTTCCATGATCTGGCGGTGGGTCATCACCACCGTTGCTGCCGGGGGCATTTCTGTGGTTGCTGCCATGGGGGTTCTCCTAAACAATTTCGGTCGTATTAATGGAACCGGCCGTCGTTGCCCGGGCTGATGTCCTGAGGGACTCAGCAAGTTTCTGCAAGGTCTTCGTTGTCTCTTCGACGTCCTGCTCGCTCCAGTCCTGCAGGAAGCCAAGGAGTGTGGTGGCACGCTGGTCCTCAATCGAGCGGAGCTTCGCGGCTCCGGACCCGGAAAGCGCGACCAGCTGCGCCCGTCCGTCGAGGGGGTCGGGGCGGCGGACCACATAGCCCTGTTCCTCCAGCTCGCAAATGTGCCGGCTCAGGACGGGGGCGCTCACTCCGAGCCGCTCGGCAAGCTGGGTGGCGCGGGTTTCCCCCTCCCCAACGAACCGCAGTACGCCCTGGAGCGCCACACCGGTGTCCTCGCCACGGAGCTTTACCGCGGCGACACAACGGACGGCGCGCTGCAGATCGAAGATCTGGTGGACGAGTTTGGCTGCGGTGTCCGGCGCAACTGCCATGACGGCCCCCTTATGTTTGCCTAAGGCAACAACATATCAGGAATTTAGTTACTTTGGGAAACTAACAGCCTGGCTGGGCTTTAACGCCGAACGCGGACCGGCAGCCGTGCTGCCGGTCCGCGCCTGGTGTGAGTGGCAGTCGTGCTGCCGGTCCGCGCCTGGTGTGAGCTGCGCGCTAGTCTCCGATGTGGGTGGGCGCGAACATCTTCAGCAGGGTTTCGACGACAACGACGTTCGGCCCGTCCGCTGCGAAACCGGCCTTCAGCGCGTCCCCGACACCTTCGGGGGCAACCCGGACGGCCGGGACCCCGAAGGCCTCGGCCAGCTTGACGAAATCAGGCCGGGCGAGTTCGGTGGCCGTGGCCTTGCCGAAGGCCCCGACCATGTATTCGCGCAGGATGCCGTAGCCGCCGTCGTCGACAATCAGCCAGGTGACGGGGACATTGTGCTGCTTTGCCGTGGCCAGTTCGGAGATGGAGTACATCGCCGAGCCGTCGCCCGAGACGGCGAGCACCCGGGCCGAGCCGCCGGGTTTACCGGTGGTTTCCAGGCCGACGGCGCCGCCGATCGCCGCGGGGAATCCGAAGCCCAGTCCCCCGGCGCCCTGCGCGGAGTGGAACTGGCCTTCGCGGGCGTCCCAGCAGCTCCAGGCCCAGTAGGCCGAAATGGTCATGTCCCAGAACGTCTGCATGGTGGCGGGCACGGCTTCCCGGATGTCGGCCATGAACTTCAGTTCCTTGCCGAGGTCCTGGGATTCCAGCCGGGCCTTGACCTTGGCCAGGGTTTCCTTGACCAGCGCCTCGGGGGTGGTGCCGTGCCAGTCGGCGCGGGCATGGCGCGTGTCCGTCCGGGCCGCGTCCAGCGCGGCGTCGAACGCCGAGTCGAGCGCTGAGTCGAGCGCGGCGAGCGCCTGGCCGGCGTCGGCCCGGATGCCCAGGCCCGGGCGGTTGGATTCCAGCACGCGCGGCTCGGCGTCGATCTGGATGATCCGGCCGCGCGGGGCAAAGGTGAAGTAGTTGGACGTGACCTCGCCCAGCGAGGAGCCGACGACGACCAGCACATCGGCGTCCTCAAGCAGCTCCGTCATGTACTGGTCCTCGATCCAGGCCTGCAGCGAGAGCTCATGGTTCCAGGGGAACGCGCCGTTCCCGCCGGGAGTGCAGATGACCGGAGCCCGCAGTTTCTCCGCGAGGGAGAGCAGCGACTTCTCGGCCCGGCCCCGGCGGGTGCCGCCACCGGCGATGACGGCCGGACGCTTCGCCGTCGACAGCCATTTCACGGCCTCGCGGACCAGTTCCACGCGCGGCGGGTTGTCGGCTGCCTCGGCGAGCGCGTCCTCCACCGGGGGCACCATGATGGGATCGAGCAGCACGTTCTGCGGGATTTCGAGCCAGACCGGACCCTGCGGCGAGGAGATCGCCTCGGTCCAGGCATCCTGGATCGCGGAGGGAATCCCGGAGGCGTGCTGGATCAGCCGCTGGCTCTTGGTGACGTTCGCGGCGGAGGCCTTCTGGTCATCGAGCTGGTGGAGCATGCCCTTTCGGCGCGCGCCGAGTCCTTCCAGCGGGATCTGGCTCGCGACAACGACCATGGGCACGCCGGTGGCGTAGGCCTCCTGCAGCCCGGCCAGGGAGGTGAGCGCGCCGGGGCCGGTGGAGAGGAAGAGGACACCGACCTCGCCGGTGGCGCGGGAGTAGCCGTCAGCGGCGAAGGCCGAGTTGTTCTCCACCCGGGAGGAGACGAAGTGCAGGTTTCCCCGGCCCATGGCGTCGAAGAGACCCAGCGCGTGCTGGCCCGGAATGCCGAAGACGGTCTTGGCGCCGAGCGCTTCGAGGGTCTCGACGACGAGGTCGCCGCCGTTGCGCACGCCGGTCACTGGGCGACCCCGCTCTCGACGCGGCCGGCGGCCGTGGCCGCGAAGCCGGCCGGTCGCCGGGCTTCCTGGCCCAGGGCCTGGGCGGCGTAACCGGTAGCGGCGCCGAAGCGGTCGCCGTCCACCGCCCGGTCCGACATCAGGGTGACCAGTTCGTACGCCACGTGGCTGGCGGCGACGCCGGTGATGTCGGCGTGGTCGTACGCGGGTGCGACCTCGACGACGTCGGCCCCGACCAGGTTCATGCCGCGGAGGCCGCGGATGATTTCCAGCAGCTCGCGGCTGGTGATGCCGCCGGCTTCCGGGGTTCCGGTGCCGGGCGCATGCGCGGGATCCAGCACGTCGATGTCCACCGAGATGTAGAGCGGACGTTTCCCGATCCGGTCGCGGACCTTGGCGACGGTTTCCAGCACGCCCTGGTAATAGACGTCGGCGGAGGTGACAATGCCGAAGCCGAAACGGTGGTCGTCGTCGAGGTCCTTCTTGCCGTAGAGCGGGCCGCGGGTGCCGATGTGGCTGATGGCCTCGGTGTCCAGGATGCCCTCCTCAACAGCGCGGCGGAACGGCGTGCCGTGGGTGTACTCGGCGCCGAAGTAGGTATCCCAGGTGTCCAGGTGGGCGTCGAAGTGCAGCATCGCGACGGGCTCGCCGGCGCGCTCGGCGGCGGCGCGGAGCAGCGGCAGCGCGATCGTGTGGTCCCCGCCAAGGGTCAGCAGCTTGCTGCCGGTGGCGGTCAGGTCCAGTGCGTTCTGCTGGATGGTTTCGATCGCTTCGTGGATGTTGAAGGGGTTGACGGCCATGTCGCCGGCGTCGGCCACCTGGATGTTTTCGAAGGGGCTGGTGTCCCACGCCGGGTTGTACGGTCGCAGCAGCCGGCTGGCCTCGCGGATGTGGTTGGACCCGAAGCGGGCGCCGGGGCGGTACGAGACGCCCGAGTCGAAGGGCACACCGACCACCGTGACATCGGCCTTGGCGACCTGGTCCAGCCGCGGCAGGCGCGCGTAGGTGGCGGCTCCCGCGTAGCGCGGAATGCGGGATGAATCGATGGGGCCAAGGTTGCCATTGGCCTCGATGCGCAGCTCTTCCAAAAGAAAGCCTCTCCTTCGAGGATTGACCGACGGGTGTGACAGCCATCATACACTCGAAGTTTCGTATTGCGCATCAATTGTTTACTAATGAGGCTACGCCTGACCCCGGAGTGCGCTCCTGGGCCTTCTCAGGCCTCCTCGGTTCCCGTTCGAGGGCCCCGGCCCCGGATTTTCGCGCAGCCCGGGCCCGACTCTGGCGCTCCTGCCCAGTTACTGTCCCCCACAGCCTGCCGCCTCCCGGCTGAACCCCGGGAATCCAGGGTTCAGCTGCCGCGCAGGTCCGGTGCCGCCTGGAGCAACTGGGCAGGAGCGCGGGAGTTGTCCGGGAGCGCCACGGAGTACGCCGGCTAATCCCCCGCGAGCACCGACTTCTACAGATAATCCCCGCACTTTCCCACATGGGCCTACTGCAGCGTTTACCCGGCACGGGTTCGGATATCAACTGGCTCCATGGATCCCCTCATCTACCTTGCCCAGCAGGGTGGCGTGGCCCGGACCGGGCAACTGTTGGCCGCCGGCTTCTCCCGGACGGACATCGCCCAGCTGGCAAACAACGGCGTCCGCCTCCTGCGGCGGGGTGTCTTCGCCCTTCCCGAGTGCCGTCCTGATCTTGAGGCTGCGATACGCCACAACGCCCGCGTCACGTGCGCCAGCGCGGCGGGGCACGACGGGCTTTGGCTCCGGAAACCGCCGGGCCAGCACCATCTGGCCTGCAACCACGGCCACGGAAACGGCTTCATCCGGCACCGGACGATTCGGTTCGAGGGCCATCCGTCGTTACCCCTCGCCGCGGTCGAGGATGTTGTCCTGCATGCAATGACCTGCCTCGCACCGCCGGCATGCACTGCGATCGCAACCTCGGCGATGCGTCTGCACGGCGTGCCGCTGGAGTTACTCAAGGACCAACTCCGAGGCGCCAGGTCCGGCCCCGCACTGAAGGCGCTGCGCCAGTTGGATCTGAGGGCCGAGTCCATCGTGGAGGTCGATGCCCAACACCTCTTCACCATCAACGGCGTTGGCTATGACACCCAGGTCCTCCTCCGGGGGATCGGCCGGGTCGATTTCCTCATCGAGGGGTATCTGATCGTGGAGGTGGATGGATTTGCCTTCCACTCCAGCCGCGAAGCCATGCGCCGGGACCTTGGCCGCAACAACGCCTCGACTCTGGCAGGTTTCGCCGTACTGAGGTACATGCCTGAGCACATCTGGTTTGAGCCGGAGCGGGTGTTGGCGGAAATCCGGGCCGTACTCCGACGGCCCCGGCCCGCACCCTGACGTAGCCGTGGCGCCGCGAGGACCAAAATGCCGCAGCTAAACGCCCACCTGACCTTCCCGCCCACTTACTGTCGGACTCGCACCAGTTCTCCCGCGGAAATCAGGGGTTCACCAAACCCGTTCAGGCCGCGGGGCTTCCGTAACTGGGCAGGAACGCCTCAACGGCTCGCAGAAAAGTTAGCGGACACCCCGGGCCGGGCAGCGGCTTGTATCGCGGCTCGCGGCGGGGCGCGAACTACCGGCTGGCGGCGGGGACCAGCACCCAGAGGACCTCGACGGCTTCATCCGTGGGATTGACCCAGGTGTGCGGCTCGCGGCCGGGGAAGGTCACCGTGTCCCCGGTGTGCAGTTCAAATTCCTCGTTTGTGAGGATCAGTCGGATGCTGCCACGGACCACATGCAGCACGTCGACGTCGCAGTCCACCGCGTACAGTTCGGACTCGCCGCGGCCGCGGGGCGCAATCACGGCCTGGATGATCTGCACCCGGCGCTCGGAGCGCGCCGTCAGCAGCCGCTCCACGATCCCCTCGCCGCCGAGGGAAATCCGCGGGCCCTCGTTCTTTTTGGTCAGATGCGTTTCCGGAGCGGCGAAGAGGTCGCCGATCGAGATGGAGAGCACCTGGCACAGCGTCACCAGGGAAGCGACCGACGGTGACGTGAGGTCGCGCTCCACCCGGCTGAGGAAGCCTTTGGTCAGACCCGTGGCGTCCGCAACCTGTTCGATGGTGAGCCGCTGCGACTGCCGCGCGGCACGGATCCGCGAACCGATGGCAACCGGAACGTTGCTCGGTTCAACTGGTAAAGCCTTCATTTAGGAACCTTTCACGGCCGGCCGCCTCGGCCCCATCATTGGAGCAATACTAGCGGGACCGCATCCTCCGGAGGCCGGATCCCCCTGCGGCACGTAATGCGTCTTGACTGTTACCCGGATCACATCATAGTGTTTGGCAACAAGAGTTGCCTATTAGGCAATATCTTCCGCCGGACCGGGCTGCTGCCCCCTTTGCGGCACTCCCGCCGGCAACCCGTCCCCAAAACCGTCAAGAAGCACCTGATCGCCGGAGCCCTGTGGTGTGCCGGCGGGTTCAGCCCTGCTCCGAACAGCTCCGAGGAGCCCCTAATGGACGCAAGTTTCGTCAACATCGCCATTGTGGTGGTGTACCTGGTCGCCATGCTGGCGTTTGGGTGGTGGGGTAAGTCCCGCACCAAGAACAACAGCGATTTCCTGGTGGCCGGCCGCCGCCTCGGCCCGTTTCTCTACACCGGAACCATGGCCGCCGTCGTGCTCGGCGGCGCCTCCACGGTCGGCGGCGTCGGCTTGGGCTACAAGTTCGGCATCTCCGGCATGTGGCTTGTGGTCGCGATCGGTGCCGGCGTGCTGCTGCTCAGCCTGCTCTTCGCCAGCACCATCCAGAAGCTGAAGATCTACACCGTGTCCCAGATGCTGAGCCTGCGTTACGGCAGCCACGCCACCCAGACCTCCGGCATCGTGATGCTCGCCTACACACTGATGCTCTGCGCGACGTCCACCGGCGCCTACGCCACCATCTTCGTGGTGCTCTTCGGCTGGGACCGCGCCCTCGCCATCGCCATCGGCGGCGCGATCGTCCTGGTCTACTCCACCATCGGCGGCATGTGGTCCATCACCCTGGCCGACCAGGTCCAGTTCGTCATCAAGACGGTCGGCATCTTCTTCCTGATGCTGCCGTTTACGCTCAACGCCGCCGGCGGCTTCGAGGGCATCCGTGCCCGCGTGGACGCCAGCTTCTTCCAGATCGACGGCATCGGCATCCAGACGATCATCACCTACTTCGTCGTCTACACGCTGGGCCTGCTGATCGGCCAGGATATCTGGCAGCGCGTCTTCACCGCCAAGACCCCCACGGTCGCCCGCTGGGGCGGCGCCACCGCCGGCATCTACTGCATTCTCTACGGTGCCGCCGGCGCCCTGATCGGCCTCGGCGCCCGCGTCGCGCTGCCGGACATCGACGTCAAGGCCCTCGGCAAGGACGTTGTCTACGCCGAGGTCGCCACCAACCTGCTGCCGATCGGCATCGGCGGCCTGGTGCTCGCCGCGGCTGTCGCCGCCATGATGTCCACGGCCTCCGGCGCCCTGATCGCCGCCGCCACCGTGGCCCGCGCGGACGTCCTGCCGTTCGTCGCAAGCTGGTTCGGCAAAAGCATCAACACCGACGACACCGACAACCCGGAGCACGACGTCAGGGCCAACCGTCGATGGGTCCTGGGACTGGGCATCGTCGCGATCGTCATCGCCATCATCACCAAGGACGTCGTCGCGGCACTCACCATCGCATACGACATCCTCGTCGGCGGCCTCCTCGTCGCGATCCTCGGCGGGCTGGTCTGGAAGCGCGGCACCGGAATCGCCGCGGCCGCGTCCATGGCGGTGGGGTCGGTCATTACGCTCGGCACCATGATCGTCCTGGAGATCAACGCCGAGGTTCCGCTGGACGGCATCTACGCCAACGAGCCGATCTACTACGGCCTGCTGGCCTCCACCGTTGTCTACATTGCGGTGTCGCTGCTGACCAAACCAACGGATCCCGCGGTAATGGCCAAGTGGCGCCGACGCGTCGCCGGCGGCGCCGCCGAGGAGGAACAGGTCCCGGTCCTGACCCACTGAAGTCCCGAGGCAGCAGCTTCCTAACGAATTAATGCCCGACGGCGGCGCTCCCCTTTCCGGGGGCGCCGCCGTCGGGCAATTATCAGCCGGCGATTTAGCGCGCGCTATTCGTTTTCCTCCGGCTCGAGGAATTCCTCCCCTGCCAGGGGCGCAACCGGCATCTCGTCGCCCAGGAAGTCGTCTTCGCCGAGCGGAACGAGACGGTCGGCCTCCTCCAAAAGCTCCTCTTCCTCCGTCTCCGCGGCGTCCCCCACGGGTGCGTCCTCGGCGTAGTCGTAGGCGGGGTCGGACTCGAGGGAATCCCGGGCCGGCTGGATTGGACGTGAGCCGGTATTGTCCATGATGCAACCTCCGTGTCACTGGATGGCGGCAAGGGCCCCGCAGAGCCCGCCCTTGGGTTTCATTCGAACACCGGGAACCCGGGTGGTCAAGGGCTCCCAGCCAGCCGGAGCCCGGCTGCCGGAAACAGCCGCACGAAGCGTCATTTTTTGCGGTTTACCTAAACTCCCGGCTGAGGAATGCCAGCCGAAAATCCGCGGAAATACGGGGTACGCTGGAGACGCAATGGGGCCGAACCATGCCCTTTTCCAGCCCAGGAGCTTCCGTGTCACAGCACGCCACATCTGACCCGTTCAACCCTGAACCCCACCACGAACCCGGCCCCGGCACCCCCGCCCCGGCAGCCAGCGCCGCGACGCCGGCGGCCGCGACGCCAGCAGCGGCAATACCGGGCCCGGCAACTCCCGCCAGCAAGGAAGTGCCCACCCCCAGCGCTGCGGACATCAAGCGGTGGCGGCAGTACCTCGCCGACGAACGGGCCGAAGCCGCCGTCTACCGTGACCTGGCCCAAAACCGCCGGGGCGAGGAACGCGCGATCCTGCTCGCCCTCGCCGAGGCCGAGGGCCGGCACGAGGCGCACTGGCTCCAGCTGCTCGGCGGCCACGCCGGCCGCGCCCGACCCGCCTCGCTCCGCAGCCAGCTCCTGGGCTTCCTGGCCCGCCACTTCGGCTCGGTCTTTGTTCTGGCCCTCGCCCAGCGGGCCGAAAGCCGGTCGCCGTACTCCACCGATCCCTCGGCCACCCCGGCCATGGTCGCCGACGAGCAGATTCACGAGGAAGTCGTCCGCGGGCTCGCCACCCGGGGCCGCAACCGGTTGGCCGGCTCATTCCGCGCAGCCGTCTTCGGCGCCAACGACGGCCTCGTCAGCAACCTGTCCCTGGTAATGGGCATGGCCGCCTCCGGCGTGGGCAGTTCAGTGGTGCTGCTCAGCGGGGTCGCCGGACTTCTCTCCGGCGCGCTGTCGATGGGAGCGGGCGAGTTTATCTCCGTGCGCTCCCAGCGAGAACTCCTCGCTGCGACCCGACCCACCCAGATCACGCTCTCCGCCGCGCCCTCCCTGGACATCGAGCACAACGAACTCCTGCTGGTCTACCTTGCCCGCGGCATGTCCCGGGAAGCCGCCGAACACCGCGTCGCGGAACGGATGGGCCTGCTCGACTGCGACTGCGACCCCAGCCTCTCGCTGCAGCCGGAGCTGCCGGAAAGCCGGGACGAGCATGAGGCCGTCGGCACCGCCTGGAGCGCGGCGGCGTCGAGCTTCTGCTTCTTCGCTTCCGGCGCCATCGTGCCGATCATTCCCTTCATCCTGGGCATGACCGGCGTCGCGGCGCTCGTCGTGTCCGCCATCCTGGTGGGTGCGGCGCTGCTGCTGACCGGCGGCGTCGTCGGGCTGCTCTCGGGTACCTCCCCGACGACCCGGGGCCTCCGCCAGCTGGCGATCGGGATCGGCGCCGCCGGCGTGACCTATCTGCTCGGCATGGCCTTCGGTGCCGTGGTCGCATAGTGGACGGTCCTGAGTTCCGGGACCGGACACCGCAGCACAGCCGTCCGGGCACCGCCTGGCGGATCGTCCGCGGCCTCGCCACCGCCGCGGTGATTACCGGCGCGGCGTTCCTTGCCGCCGGCATCGTCGAAGGGGATCCGCGGTTCGCCGGACTTTTTGACGACAGCCGTGGAACCGGACCGGGCACGGCGGTACCGGGCCAGCCCGGGCGACCGGCATCCGCCGGGGCGGTGCGCACTGACACTCCCCCGGCCGGTTACGAAGAGCAGGACCAGCCGCTCGGTCGCCCGCAGAAGCCGGCCGCGGCCAGCAGTTCGTACAAGTTCCTGGCCGTGAATGACGACGGCACGCCGGTGGGCTACTCGCCGTGCCGGCCGCTGCACTATGTGGTGAATGCGGCGCTGGCGCCGGCGGGCGCCGCGGGCCTGGTGGAGGGCGCGATCCGGACGATGTCGCGGGCGACGGGCATCACCTTCGTCGACGACGGCGTCACCGCCGAACTGTCCTCCCAGTCCCGCATTCCATACCAGCCGGACGCCTACGGGGAACGCTGGGCACCATTGCTGATCACGTGGACCACGCCCGAGCAGGCACCTCAGCTCCAGGGCCCGGTGATCGGCACCGGGGGCAGCACCCACTTCAGCTTCGGCGACGGACCCAAGAGCTTCGTCACCGGAAGCCTGGAACTCGACGCTGCGCAGATCGCCGGGGACCTCAGCCGGCGGGACGGTGCCGCGTACGCCACCGCGGTGATCCTGCACGAACTCGGCCACGTGATGGGGCTGGAGCATGTGGACGACCCCGTGCAGCTGATGTATCCGGAGATCGGCGCGCCGGACGGACTGGCAGCCGGCGACCTGAACGGCCTTTACGAGCTGGGCAACGCCCAGTGCCGCAAGGACCTTTGAGCAGTCAGCTGTCCAAAACGGCGAGCGCTTCCTCGACGGTATCCACCAGGAAGATCCGGCTCTCCATCCGCCGTCCCGCGGCGAGGCTCTGCAACAGCGGCCAGGCCGGGTAGCGCCGGAGCCAGTGGTCCTGCCCCACCAGCACCATCGGCATGATGGTCTCCGGGGTGCCGTAGTAGTTCTCGCAGGCATCCTGGAAGATCTCCTGCACGGTGCCCCCGGAGCCCGGCAGGAAGACGATGCCGCCATTGCAGAGCTCCAGCAGGATGGCCTCGCGGACGGAGTTCGCGAAGTACTTGGCAATGTGGGTGGCGAAGTAGTTCGGCGGCTCGTGCCCGTAGAACCAGGTGGGGATCCCCAGCGACGGTGTGCCCTTCGGATGGCGTTCGACGACGGCGGCGGCGGAACGCGCCCACGCCGAGACGGAGGGCAGGAAACCGGGAACAGCGGAGAGGTCATCCAGCGCCCGCCGGAACTCGCGCTCCGGGGCCTCGCTGAGGTAGGCGCCCAAATTGGCCGCCTCCATGGTGCCGGGCCCGCCGCCGGTGGCCACAACACGGCCGTCCCGGGCAAGCAGCCGCCCGAGCAGCGCGGCCTCCTCGAACACCCCGGAACCACGGTGCGCGGCATGGCCGCCCATCACGCCCACCATGGTCCGGCCGGTGCAGAGTTCCGAGCGGGTCAGCTCTTCGAGGGCATCACCGATCGAGTGGTCATGCAGGGCCGCGGCCAGGGTGGCGTCCAGCCGGTGGCGCTGTCCCGCCCGGATGCTCCACTGGTAGATATTGGCGTCCGGAGTCTCCTCATAGCGTGACTCGGTGATCCCCTGGTAAAGCTCCTGCGGGGTGTAGAGCTGTGAACGATAGGGGTTGAACGGCACCGCCTCGAGCTTCGGGAAAATGAGCGCGCCACGGCTGCGCAGCGAAGCCTCCACCCCGGCGTCGAAGGTACACCCGAGGAAAACCGCGCCCTGGGCGTTCATGGCCTCGAGCTGTGCAGTCCGTCCGCGCAGGTCCAGCGACTGGGCTTGCCAGCCCTGCATGGTCCTGGCCCCGGCCGCAACCAGCCGGTCGAAGCCCTCCAGACTGTCGACCTCCAGGGTGCGCGGACTCGGGTGCAGGCTGCCGGCGGGATTCATGGTGCCAGCCTAGACTGCGTTGCAGGATCCGTCCGGGCAAGCAGTGGGTCCGAAACGGAGGTGCCCCCGCCGGAAACCGGCGGAGGGAACTCTGTTTCGGTCCGGATCCGGTCAGGAAACCTGGAGGCCGCCGTTGATGTCATAGGTGGCGGCCGTAATGTAGCCCGAGTCCTGTCCAAGCAGGAAGGCGATCAGGGCTGCAACTTCCTCACGTGTGCCGACCCGTCCCATCATGATGCCCTCGGACATCTGGGCCTTGCGCTCATCGCTAAGTGCGCCCCCCATGATGTCCGTGTCGATGGGACCCGGTGCGATTGCATTCACGGTGACGCCAAATTCGCCGACTTCCCGGGCGAGTGCCCTGGTGAACCCGATGATGCCGGCCTTGGAGGCGCTGTAGGCAACCTTGGAGTAGGTGCCGCCGCCACGCTGGGCGGAGATCGAGGAGATGCTCACAATGCGCCCAAGCTTGCGCTCGATCATGCCTTTGAGCACCCGCTGCGACACGATGAAGGTTCCCCGCATGTTGACGGCGAACACCTTGTCCCACTCCGCCACGGTGGTTTCCATGAACGTCGTCGGCGAACTGATGCCCGCCAGGTTGGCCAGGGCAACGATCGGCGGCAGCGAATCTTCGATCTCGGAAATGGCCCGGTCCACGGACGCCGCATCGGAGACGTCCGCCCCGACGCCGACCGCCTTCACAGCGCGGTTGGAGCCAATCTCCGCGGCGGCAGCCTTGGCGTCCTCCGCGTTGATGTCCAGGATAGCGATGGACCATCCGTCGCTGGCCATGCGGTCAGCGGCAGCGCGGCCGATGCCGCGAGCCGAGGCGGCGCCAGTCAGGACGACGGTGCGTTCGGAAGGGAAAGTTGTTTCGCTCATGTTGGGTTTCCTTCGGGGATTTCGGTATCAGGAGATCTTGGCGGCGGCCGCGGAGTCCGGCGTCACTGCGGCGCCCGCGGCAACGGCGGGATCCAGCGCCGCATCGCCCTCGGGGCGTTTGCGGGCGTAGAGGTAGGTCGCCACCGCGGTGACGCACAGGCAGAAGGACAGGAACAGCAGCCCGCTCTGGTTGTTTCCCGTCGCGTCGTTCAGGAGTCCGACAGCGTAGGGGGCAACGAAGCCGCCCAGGTTTCCCAGCGAGTTGATCAGGGCCAACCCGGAGGCGGCAGCCGCCCCGGTCAGTGCGGCGGAGGGCATCGAAAGGAACGGCGCGATCGCACCATAAATGCCCATGGCCGAGGCTGTCAGTCCGATCATGGCCAGGACCGGGTTGATGGGCAGCAGGTATCCGGCGGCCAGCAGGCCCATACCGGCCAGCACCATACTAACGGCGGTGTGCCAGGCACGCTTGCCGGTCCGGTCCGCACGCCTGCTCCAGAAGTACACGAACACCGCGGCGATTGTGTAGGGGATCAGGACGATAAAGCCGATCTGGGCGGTGGAGAATTTTCCCAGGGCGGAGACGATCGTGGGCATCCACAGCCCCAGGCCGTAAATGCCGCAGACGAGGCCGAAGTAGAGGGCCGAGTAGGTCAGGGTGCGCTTGTCCTTCAGGCCGGCCAGGAAGTTGTGGTTGCCGGTGCCGGACTTGACGGCGAGTTCCTTGTCCATGGTGCTGGCAAGCCATTCGCGCTCTTCCGGGTTGAGCCATTTGGCATCCCGCGGGCGGTCTGTCATCAGGATCGGGGTGAGCAGGCCAAGCAGGATGGCCGGGATGCCTTCGATGATGTAGAGCCACTGCCAGCCCTGCAGGCCCATGACGCCGTCCATTTGCAGGAGCAGGCCGGAAACCGGTGCACCGAGGGCATTGGACACCGGCTGGGCAAGGATAAAGATACCCAGCACCGTCACACGCTGCGCGGCGGGGAACCAAAGCGTGAGGTAGAAGAGGATGGCCGGGAAGAACCCCGCCTCCGCAGCTCCCAGCAGGAACCGGACGACGTAGTAGGTGGTTTCGCCGTTCACCAGGCACATGGCCGTGGCGAAGATGCCCCAGGTGATCAGAATCCGAGCCAGCCATTTGCGGGCGCCGAACTTGTACATCCCGGCGTTGCTCGGGACCTCGAGAAGCGCGTAACCGAGGAAGAAGATGCCGGCGCCCAGACCGTAGGCGGCGGCGTTCAGGCCGATGTCCTCGCTCATGGTCAGTTTGGCGAAGCCCACGTTGTTGCGGTCAAGGTAGGCAACAAAGTACAGCAGGACAATCAGCGGCATAACGCGACGGCGGACCTTGCGGAGCGTGCGCTCGCCAAGCTCGCCGAGTCCGGCGGGCTTTAGGGAGTGTGAAGTCATCATCGACCTTTGGTCTTACGGGTCCAGCACCTGCGGGGGGGGTGGCGGGACTCCATGGGTGGGGGAAGCTCAGTCCTGCGAAGGCTACAAGGGGGCTGAGTCAGATGTCAGACGTCTGATGGAAAGGCATGAGAACGATCATAAAAGAGTGACGTGCGTTACGTCAAGACCCCGACGAGGCTCACCAGCGGTGCTCGGGAAACGGGGTGCATGCCTTATTGAGAAACGCTCGCGAATCATCGGCCGCTCCGGGCACTGCGGTGACGATGAGGGGATGGACCTGTCGATGGCAACGCGTAGGGAAAGTTTTCGTGGCCATGATCAACAGGGAAATCATTGAGTACGCCCTGATCAAGTGGGCTGATGAGGAGGACATCTACTTCACCCGCCCGGCCTACAAGTGAGTCGTTACGGACCGGGCTGCCGGGGCCGCGTGGGATTAGGACGCGGCGTTGTGCACGTAGCGTTCGTAGTCGCGGTACGTCTGGTCCATATGTTCGTCCATGCTGCGGCGGGCCAGCTCGGGGTCGCCACTGAGGATGCTGTCCATGACCTTCTGGTGGTACTCAATGGCGTGCAGCTGGATCACTTCGACGGCTGACGTTTCGCGCCGCTTCACGTAAAGGAGCTGCCCCAGCTGGGCGAACAGCGCCCGGACAAAAGGATTGCCTGAGGCCTTCAGCACGGCATCGTGAAACCCGATGTCCGCTGCGACAAAGGCATCCAGGTCGCCGGAATCATGGAAGCGTTTCATGTCCTCGATGCACTCGAGCATCTGTTGGGCATGCTCGGGAGTGTGGCGCTTGGCTGCCAGGGCGGCGGCCCCGGTTTCGACCATGCGGCGCATCTCAATCAGGCCTGCGCCCACCTGCTCCGCCCCGCTGCCGTGCGAGGCGGCTTTGAAGATCGCATCCAGGCCGGTCCAGTTGTCGGATGGGTTGACGAAGGTTCCCCGCCCGGCCTTCACGTAGAGGATGTTCTGCGCCCGCAGGGCCTTGAGTGCCTCGCGCACCGTGAGCCGGCTGACATCGTAGGCCTTGGCAATGTCGGCTTCGGGCGGAATGGCTTCGTGGGGCTGCAGCTTACCGTCGAGAATGTCGGCGAGCAGGCCGTCGACGAGGTCGTCCACGAGTGTCCTGCGGCCCATCGCGGTTCCACCTTCAATCTTTGCTGTTGCTCCCGGTGCCATCCACACTACAGAACCCGGCGGGCACGCCGGGACTTGAGGGACCGCCTCCCAGCGGTACGGCCAGGGCTCAGTGCCGCCTCGGCGTCAGGAAACCCCCGCATTGCCGGCCGAACGCTGCCCGGTGGCCGACAGGTACGCTTCAAGCTTGGCGAGGGTCTGTTCGATGTTGGCCGGGTGCCGTCGGACGTACCCGGCGAGCCGCAGCAGGATCCTGGCGCGCACTTCACGCGCGTCCCACTGTTCGGTGACGAGGGTGCCCGGAGTGCCGGCGGAGTCGGTGGCGGGCTCCAGCAGGTACCGCCAGATGTGGCCGCCGAAGTGCTGCCACGCGATCCGCCGGCCCTCCTCGAACTCGCAGACCGTGTTGAGGATCTTGTAGTCCAGCTTGATGTTCATTTCCATGCCGAACTTCGCGCCGAGGGCCAGCCGTTCGGGGCCGCGCGGCTGGGCGCCTTTGACGGTGTCCGAGCCGTCGATCACGCTGTGCAGTGCGGGGGTGGCGAGCACCTCGAAGATTTTTTCCGGGGCGGCGGCGATGAAGCGGCTGCGGGACACGAGATATCTGTGGGTCATCGGGCAATCCTAGTCCCGGGCATTCTGTTGCAGAATAAATCATGCAGACTCCGCCCCTCCCCCGCAGCCGGCCGCGCATCGGCATTCCCGTCCGGCTCAGCAGTTCGACGGACCCGGACCCGCGGGTGGCGGAGGCGAACGAGCTTTTTGACTACATCGTGGATCTGGTGCGCGACGGCGGCGGCGAACCGGTGCTGCTGAGCGCACCGGATGTGCCGCTCGGGCCGCTCGGCGGCGTGGTCCTTCCAGGCGGCGGCGACCTGGACCCCCGCCGCTACGGCGAGGTGCCCGGTGACGCCTGCTACGACGTCAGCCCGGCCCAGGACGCGCTTGATCTTGCCATTGCGCGCCGGTCCATCGAGGCCGGGCTGCCCGTGCTCGGCGTCTGCCGGGGACACCAGCTGCTCAATGTCCTCTATGGCGGAACGCTGATCCAGGACATGGATCCGGGGACCGTGGCCCACCGGGAAACCATGCCGGTGCAGGAAGCCGGGCCCTGGGCCTGGCACGAGGTGGAGGTGCAGGGCGGAAGCAAGGTTGCCGGACTCTACGGCGCCGGCGTCGGTTTACGCGGCGGCGCCGCACCCGCGGGCGTCACAGTCAAGATCGCCTCCGGCCACCATCAGGCAGTGGGCCGGGTCGCCGAAGGGCTCGTCGTGACGGCGGTGGCTGCGGACGGCACAGTGGAGGCGCTGGAGGATCCGGAGCGCTGGGTGGCGTCCGTACAGTGGCACCCCGAAGCCCGCGAGCTCCCGGCGGAAGACCGGCTGGCCCCGTTCCGCGCCTTTGTCGATGTCTGCCGGGCGCGGTAGCTGGGGAGCATCGCATCCAGGCATCCATCGTCCCGGTACCCGGCATCGTGGCATCCGGCACCCCGCATCCCGCATCCCGCATCCCGCATCCCGCGTCCTGGCATCCCGCCGTCGTAACACCCCGCGTCCTGACATCCCCGGCGTGCCCCTGATACCATCGACTTAGGCAGTATGTCCTATCAAGCGAACATATGCCGGATCGATAACTGGCGGCCCCACCGGGTGCCGGCACGGGGTACAAGGGAGCGGGTCAACAGTGGCTATTCAAAAAGTGGCTAACCACCTAAACATCAGCATCGACCGGTCCTCCCCGGTGCCGCTCTACCACCAGGTGGTGCAGGGCATCGAAGCCGCAATCCACGGCGGGATGCTGCCCCCCGGCAGCCGCCTCGACAACGAGATTGACCTGGCAGCCCAGCTGAACCTTTCCCGCCCCACCATGCGCAAAGCCATGGACGAACTGGTCCGCTCCGGCCTGCTGGTGCGCAAGCGCGGCGTCGGCACCCAGGTAGTCTCCAGCCAGGTCCGGCGCCCGCTCGAACTCTCCAGCCTCTTCGACGACCTCAGCAACAACGGCAGCAAACCCACCACCGAGGTGCTGAGCTTCTCCCACGACGAGGCCGACGCCGCCACCCGGGCAGCGCTGCAGCTTCCCGCCGGCGCCAAGGTCTACCACTTCACCCGGCTCCGGAAGGTCGGCGGCAAACCGCTGGCGCTGATGGAGAACTGGGTGCGCGATGACATCACCACCATCGACGAAGCACTCCTGGGCTCACAAGGCCTCTACGGGATCCTGCGCAACGGCGGCGTGAACTTCCGGCTCGCCTCGCAGCGGATCGGCGCCATGATCTCCAACGACTACCAGGCGACCCTGCTGGAAACCACTCCGGGCTCGGCCCTTGTGACCATGGAGCGTACCGCCGTGGACGACACCGGCCGCCAGGTCGAGACCGGCCACCACGTCTACCGTGCGGATTCCTACAGCTTCGAAATGACGCTCGTCCAACGCTAGGCGCTGGCGCCTGCCGGCGGGTGCCACCCGCCCCGGTCGACAACACCCCACAACACCCGCGCCGTCCGCCGGCGCGACAACGAAAGGGCAGAACCGATGGCCAACTGGGTCTATCCGCTCGGCACCGCCGCCCAAGGCAGCTGGGATATCTCGCTGGGCACCTCCGATTCCGCCGTGGAGGTGGACGGCTGGGCCCACACCGGGCTGAAGGTCGCCACGCTGGGTGCGGCGGCCGCCGTCGAACTTTCCGCCGCCGACGAGGAACGCATCGTGGTCCCGCTCAACGGGTCCTTCACGGTCTCCGTCGACGGCGAGGAGTACCGGCTGGCCGGCCGGGCGAGCGTCTTCAGCGGCCCCAGCGACGTCCTCTACACGGGCACCGGCAAAGCCGTGACGATCAGTTCAGCCGACGGCGGACGGGTCGCCGTGGCCACTGCTCCGGCCAGGGCTTCCTACCCGACCCGTCTGGTCACGGCCGCGGAGACTCCGGTTGAGCTGCGGGGGGCCGGCAACTGCTCGCGCCAGGTCCACAACTTCGGGACGCCGGCCGCGCTGGAGGCGGACCGCTTTATCGTCTGCGAAGTCCTCACGCCGGCCGGCAACTGGTCCTCCTATCCCCCGCACAAGCACGACGAGGAGAAGGACGGCGAAACCAGCCTCGAGGAAATCTACTACTTCGAAACCCGCGTGACGCCCGGCGCCCCGGCACGGCCCGGAGCGGACGACGCGATCGGCTACCAGCGCGTGTACGCCTCGGACGAGCGGCCCATCGACGTCGCCGCCGAGGTCCGGACCGGCGACGTCGTCCTGGTCCCATACGGCTGGCACGGCCCGGCCATGGCGGCGCCCGGCTACGACCTGTACTACCTCAATGTGATGGCCGGTCCCGGCCCGGTCCGCGAGTGGCTCATCAGCGACGACCCGCACCACGGCTGGATCCGACAGACCTGGGACGGCCAGGACCTCGACCCGCGGCTGCCCTTCGGCGCCTGAGCGGGCCAGAAGCCTGAGCGGGCCAGAACCGGCCCAAGCCGCTCCAGCCACAACGAACCCCCGGAGCCTTTCGGCGCCGGGGGTTCGTTGTATTTGGCTGCGGTATTTGACTGCGGTATCTGAATACTTTGACCCCGAACCAGCCGGGGTTTTGCGTCACAATCGGCGCTGTCGTCCGTTCAACTGGGCACGGTGTGGACCACCCGGACCGGAACGCCGGTCGCGAGGGATTCCTGGGCGGCGTCCGCGACCCGGGAAGCGGCCACGGCATCCTCCGGGGTGCAGGGGTTGTCCCTGCGGCCCAGGATCAACTCCACGAAGGCGGCCATCTCGGAGCGGTAGGCCTGGTCGAACCGTTCGGCGAACGTCCGGTGCGGTTCCCCGGCCGGGAAGCTGATCCCGGCCTCGGCGGAGGCCAGCGCCGTCTTGTCGTCCAGGCCGACCATGAGCGAACCTCGGGAGCCCTGGATTTCCAGCCGGACGTCATGGCCCGCCCCGTTGTACCGCGTGGCCGAGACCGTTCCCACGGTGCCGTCGTCGAAGGTCACCAGCGCGAGGGCGGTGTCCACATCGCCGGCTGCCCCGATGGCCGGGTCGCCGTTGTTGGAGCCGCGGGCGTATACCTCGACGATTTCCCGGCCGGTGAGCCAGCGCAGAATGTCGAAATCGTGGACGGAGCAGTCCCGGAACAGCCCTCCGGAGCTGGCCAGGAACTCGACCGGCGGCGGTGTCATGTCGCAGGTGACGGCGCGCAGTGAGTGGATCCAGCCCAGTTCCCCGGCCTGGTAGGCGCGCCGGGCCTCCTGGTAGCCGGCATCGAAGCGGCGCTGGTGGCCGATTTGGACCACCCCGTGGCGGTTCCGGATGTAGTCGAGCACGGGCAGGGCGTCCGCCACGTTCAGGGCGACAGGCTTTTCGCAGAACACCGGGATGCCGGCGTCGACTCCGGCCTTGATCAGCTCCGGGTGGGTCCCGGTCCCGGTGGCGATGACGAGTCCGTCCAGCCCGGACGCGAGGAGCGCTTCCACCGACGGCAGGAAATCGGCACCGAGTCCGGCGGCGATGGCCCGGGCGTGGTCTGCCGCGACGTCGGTGAGCCGGAGCCGGACGTTGATGCCCTGCGGATTGAGGGCGCCGTTGAGCGCGGCGATGTTGTTGGCGTGCATCACGCCGATCCGCCCCACCCCGACCAGCCCGAGAATGACGTCTTTCATACTTCTACTTTCATGTGTAGTGCTGGCACGGTAAAGGCCGCCCGGAAAGCCTCCAGGGCCGCGTAGCTGTCGCCGCTGGCCCAGGCTTCCATGCCCACGGTCCCGTCGTAGCCGGCTTCCGCAAGCGCCTTGGCGACAGCAGCGTAGTTGATTTCCCCGGTCCCGGGTTCGCAGCGCCCCGGAACATCCGCCACCTGGATTTCGCCGAGGTACGGCAGGGCGCTACGGACCAGCTCGACCAGGTTCCCCTCCCCCATTTGGGCGTGGTAAAGGTCCAGCATGAGCCTGGCGTTCGGGTGCCCGGCGGCCTGCACGAGCGCCAGGGTGTCCTTGGCGCGGGCCAGCGGGACGCCTGGGTGGTCGAGGATGGTATTGAGGTTCTCGAGGCAGAAGGTTACGCCGTACTTCTCGCCGAGCCGGCCGAGCCGCTCCAGGTTCCTGGCACCGGTAGTCCACATGTGGCCACTGGATCGGTAGACCGGACGGGCCGCGTGGCCGTCGATGAGTTCCGCCGGGTGGACCACCATCCGGCTCACGCCGAGTTCCAGGGCGGTTGGGATCAGCGACTCGGCGGTCCGCACCACCTCGTCCGCCGACTCGGGGTCCACCAGGCTGCCGGCCGTGTAGCCGGTCATGGACGAGAAGACCGCGCCGGTTGCCTTGAGCGCGGCGATGTCCTTGGTCCGCGAGTCCCACAGTTCGACGTCGAAGCCGGCGTCGTGGATCCGGCGCACCCGCTCTGTGAATGGCAGGTCGGTGAAGACCATTTCCGCGCAGACTGCCAGGCGCATCAGAGGACTGCCGTCTCGTTGACGGCGACGGTGTTGACAGCCACTGCGTTGACGGCCACCGGGGTGCCGCGTTTGACCGACTCGATGCAGGCCAGCGCCATAGCCAGCGCGCGCCGGGCATCCGCGGCGCCGGGCGTGAGCGAGTACGCGGCCGACGACGGCGCCGTGCCGTCCCGCCGCGCACGCACGGCATCGGCGAAGTCGACGAGTTCATCCGTGTAGGCCTGCCGGAAGAGCTCGACGTTAAGCCGCGGAGTGTCGGCCGACATCCCGCCGGCAGTGTAGCGGCGGGCCGCGGTTTCCGTGGCCCTGCCGGCCTGCACCATGCCCTTGGAGCCGAAGACTTCCCCGCGGATGTCGTAGCCGTAGAGGGCGCTGAAGTTCGCCTCGGCGACCGCGATGGCACCGTTGCTGTAGCGGATGGTGACGACGGCCGTGTCCAGGAAGCCCTGGTCGCGCAGCCCGGGTTCCACGAGGGCATCGGCAATGGCGTAGACCTCCACCGGTTCGGCGCCTTCGTTGAACCAGTTCAGCGTGTCGAAGTCGTGGATCAGGGTTTCCAGGAAGACGGTCCAGGCAGGGACCCTGGCCGCGTTTGGAATGCTGCCCGTGCCCGGATCCCGGGTCAGCGAGCGCAACAGTTGCGGCGTCCCGACTGTGCCGGCGGCGAGGTCCTTTTTGGCCGCCTGGAAGTCCTCGGCGTAACGGCGGTTGAAGCCGATCTGGAAGTGCACGCCGGCGGCCTCCACGGTGGCCAGGGCGGCGTCGAGCTGGTCGAGCCCCAGGCCGGCCGGTTTCTCGCAGAACACATGCTTTCCGGCGGCGGCTGCCTGGGCGATCAGCGAGGAGTGGAAGCGCGCCGGGCTTGCGATGATCACGGCGTCGATCTCCGGGTCGGCCAGGATGTCGGCGGCGTCGGCCGTTACCTTGCCGGCGCCCAGGACGGTTGCCAGCGCCGCGGCGGACTCCACGTTGGGATCAGCGATGGCGGCGAGCTCGGCGCCCGGGACCCGGCGGGCGATGCTCTCGGCGTGGAAAGCGCCCATCCAGCCCGAGCCGATGAGTCCGATGCGCACGGGCGAGGGGACGTTGGTGGAGTCTCGATTCAGGTAAGCCATGGGCCCGTCCTTTCAGATATGTTCACGTTCACAACTGCGCGGGGTTGGAACCGGCCCCGTCCCGGAAAGCGGAGTCCAGGCCGCGGCTCCGCCAGCGCATGGCGAAGCAGGGCCAGGCCCAGGCGGGCGGGCCCTGCTCCCCCTTGGGGCTAGTAGGTCTTGCCGGTGGTCTGTGCCACCTCGGCCACTTCGCTCTGGACTTCCTTGACGATGTCGCTGTGTCCGCCGAGTTGTTCGAGTTCGTGCGCGAGTTCGGCGAGTTCGGCGCCGCCGGCCATTTGGGCCGTGAGCTCGTCGAGGGTGATGTCTTTTTTGTCGTAGTAGCCGATCGATTTGCCGCGTTTGAGGAGCAGGAACCGGTCGCCGACGGGGAAGGCGTGGTGCGGGTTGTGGGTGATGAAGATGACGCCGAGGCCGCGGTCGCGGGCCTGCAGGATGTAGCGCAGCACCACACCGGACTGTTTCACGCCCAGGGCGGCGGTGGGTTCGTCGAGGATGAGGACTTTCGCGCCGAAGTACACAGCGCGGGCGATCGCGACGCACTGGCGTTCACCGCCGGAGAGCTGGCCGATGGGCTGTTCGACGTCGCGGAGGTCGATGCCCATTTCGGCGAGTTCCTTGAGCGTGATCGCTTTCATTTTCTCGACGTCCATGCTCTTGAACGGGCCGAAGCCGGACGTCAGTTCCGAGCCGAGGAAGAAGTTCCGCCAGATCGGCATCAGCGGCACCACGGCGAGGTCCTGGTAGACCGTGGCGATGCCGGCGTCGAGCGCGTCCCGGGGTGAGCTGAACTTGCGTTCCTCGCCCATGATGTTCAGGATTCCGGCGTCGTGCTGGTGCAGGCCGGCGATGATCTTGATCAGGGTGGACTTGCCGGCGCCGTTGTCGCCCAGGACGCAGGTGACGCGGCCGTTGTCTACGGCCATCGTGACATCGGAGAGGGCGATGATGTTGCCGTAGTGCTTGCCGACCCCCTCGAGGGAAAGCAGGTGCACGGGTGTGTGGGTGAGGGGGTCTTTTTCGTTCTGCAGCAGCGTTTGCTGGTCGATCTCGTTGGCGTTCATTTCTCCGGCCCCTTTACTTGAGTTCCGCGCGGCGTTTGACGATGAGGTTGACGATGGTGGCCAGCAGCAGCATCAGGCCAAGGAAGAACTTGAACCAGTCCGGGTTCCACTGGGCGTAGACGATGCCCTTGTTGGCCATGCCGAAGATGAACGCGCCGATCGCGCCGCCTATGGCCGAGCCGTAGCCGCCGGTGAGGAGGCAGCCGCCGATGACTGCGGCGATGATGTAGAGGAATTCGTTGCCCACGCCCTCGCCGGACTGCACGGTGTCGAAGGCGAAGAGGTTGTGCATGCCCAGGATCCAGCCGCAGAACCCGACGCCCATGAACAGGCCGATCTTGGTGGCCTTGACCGGGACACCCACGGCGCGGGCCGCGTTCTCGTCGCCGCCGACGGCGAAGATCCAGTTCCCCACCCGGGTGCGCATCAGCACCCAGGTGGCAACCGCGACGAGCGCGATCCAGATGAACACGGTGATTTTGACGTCGATACCGCCGATGGTTACCGAGGAAGCGAACACCCCTCGGGCGGAGGCGAAGCCGTCCATGGTCGAAATCGAGGGGGAAGACACGCCGCCGCCGATCATACGGGTCAGGCCCAGGTTCAGGCCGGTCAGCATCAGGAACGTGGCCAGGGTGACGATGAAGCTGGGCAGCTTGGTCTTCATCAGGATCCAGCCATTGATGAATCCGATAGCCAGGGAGACGACCAGGGCCAGGAGGACGCCAACCCAGACGTTGGTGCTGAAATACCAGCTGAACATTGACGCCGTCAGCGCCGAACTGATCACGGCGACACCGGTGGAGAGGTCGAACTCACCGCCGATCATGAGCAGCGACACCCCCACGGCCATGATGCCGATCGTGGAGCTGCCGTACAACACGGTCGCGAAGGAAGCCGGCTGCAGGAACGTCTGGGAAACCAATGCGAAAAAAATGAAGAGGACGATTGCGCCCACCAGGGCGCCGACCTCCGGGCGACCGAGTAGCTTCTGGAGGGGATTGCGTTTGCCGACACGTTCGTCGGTCACAGGGAGGGGGGACTTGGATAGTGTCTGAGTCATGGGGTTTCTCCTGCTAGGGCGGGTTCCGGAGCCGAGAGGGCCCCGGAACCCGGCTCAGAGCATCCTTAGCGGATGCCTTCCTTGGCGAATTTGAGGACGTCAGGAGCTGCTGCCTGATCAATGATCGACGGACCGGTCAGCACCGCAAGTCCGCCACCCACGTGGTAGCCGCCACGCTTGACCTGCCACAGCGCGTCGATGGCGCCGTAGCCCTGAAGCCAAGGCTGCTGGTCAACAGTGAAGGCTACCTTGCCGTCGATGATGGCCTGGGCAAGGTCACCATTCATGTCGAAGGAAGCGACCTTGACTTTGCTCTGCAGTCCCAAGGCTTCCACCGCTTTGTTTATGGTCAAGGTGAAGGGCGCGCCGAGGCCGATGATGGCGTCTGCATCCGGGGTAGCCTGGAGCTTCGCTGTCACGGTGGAGGAAACCTGGGTCATGTCCGTTCCCTGAACAAACAGGTTCTCGGTACCCGGGATCTTCGACTTGACGCCGGCGCACCGGGAATCCAGTGCGACATTGCCTTGTTCCATGATCACGCAGATCGGGTGCTTGGCTCCGAGCGAGGAGAGCTTCTCTCCGACGGCGGCGCCGGCCAGATTTTCATCAGAACCGAAGTGAGTAAAGGCACCTACTTGCCTCCAGACATCCGCACCCGAGTTAAGGCTGACAACTGGGATACCGGCATCAGTGGCTTTTTTCAGGACGTCCTTGAGCGCGTCTGGCTTGGCCAAGGTGACGGCAATGCCTCCAACCTTCTGGTCAATGGCCTGCTGGATCAGTTGGGCCTGGCGGCCGCCTTCTGGGTCTGAGGTGTAGAGCAGTTCCACGTTGTCCTTCGCGGCCGCCTCTTCGGCCCCCTTACGGAGTATGTCCCAGAATGTGTCGCCGGGAGCGGCGTGAGTGACTAGGGCGATCTTGATCCGTTCGGTCGTGGCGACTTGGCCGCCGCCGGCCGCGTTGCCTGAGTCGGCGGGCTTGCCGCCAGTGCTTGAACATGCGCTTAAGGCCAGCATCGGTACGACCGCTGCAACCAGGGTTGCCTTGCGCCAGGAAAATTTAGCCACCGTGAATCTCCTTTGATTTCAGCTCCGGGCTACTACTTTGCAGCCGCCGGAATAATGCCTACCTAGATCATGGTGACTTAGCTCACGCATGTCAATAGTTTGTCCTGACATTAGGATGTAAACACGTATAAGTCGGCTGCTGACGGAGGGCTGTCGTCGGGTTGCGGGCTTTTCCGCGTTCCCGACGCGAGCCGGCTGAGACTGCGAAACGGCGAAGGCGGCAGGTGTTGCTGCCGGCGAGGTCCGGTCCGATCTCCCCTCGGGGCGGCCGGATTTTTGATCGCCGAACCTGCACCCCTGAAGGGTTCGGCAAGTCCTTTTGTCGTAGGTCCTTGATGTACTTGGTCCATGGATATCTCGGCCTTGAGTGTGGAGAGCAGGGAGGCTTTGGCGGCGGTCGGGGCGGCGACGGCGGCGCTGTTTGCCTTCCCGGGCTTCGCTGCTGAGGCCG